>NZ_JBNNGK010000016.1:0-93764 GCF_050268245.1 Serratia sp. NPDC078593
GGGCGCGGCGTGCCACGCCCCTACTCGGTGGGTGGGGCTGGAAGATGCATAATTTGTCCACGTTGCTAAAACATAGGGGGCGAACATGTTCGCCCCGCAGCCAGAGTTAAGCGATCGTGACGGGCGTGGCGTGCCACGCCCCTACTCGGTGGGTGGGGCTGGAAGATGCATAATTTGTCCACGTTGCTAAAACGTAGGGGGCGAACATGTTCGTCCCGCAGCCAGCGTTAAGCGATCGTGACGGGTGCGGCGTGCCACGCCCCTACGCGGTGGGCACGATCGGTTGGCAACGTGTTCATGCGCTGATAACGACCATAGCATTAGCCGAGTGGCATTATGCCACTGGCGGCGCTATTAATAACGAATGCAGACGGATTTTGACTCGGTATAGGCATCTAACCAGTTTGGGCCAAAATCACGTCCACTGCCGGACTGTTTGGCTCCGCCGAAAGGCATATTGGCGTCTATCAAGGTATGGCTGTTCACCCATACCGTGCCTGCCTGAATGCGCGGTGTAAAAGCCATGGCGGTTTGCAGGCTGGTGGTCCATAAGCTGGCGGTGAGCCCATAATCGGTATCATTGGCTTTGCGCAGCGCCTCTTCGCCATCGGCGACGCGAATGAGGTTCACTACCGGGCCAAAGACCTCTTCACGCGTCAGCTTGAGATGGTCGTCAGGGTTCAGCACTAATGTGGGCGGAATATAGAAACCGTCACCCACCGGGCCTGCAGATCCGCGGATTAACTCCGCCCGGTTGTCTTGGGCTTCGGCCAAATAGGCGGCAACCTTATCGCGATGCGCACGTGAGGCCAGCGGATTGATTTGTGCGCTGGCGTCCATTCCTGGGCCGACCTGCAGCGATTTTACCGCCTGTTCGAAACCTGCCACCAGTCGATCGTAGATCGGTGCTTCAATGTAAATACGTGAGCTGGCAGCGCACACCTGTCCTTGATTGAGGAAACTGCCCATCATCAATCCTTCGATCACCTGTTCAATATCGGCATCTTTTAACACGATGGCTGGATTTTTGCCGCCGAGCTCTAACGTGACGCGGGTCAGGCGGTCGGCTGCCACCCGGGCGATGCCTTTGCCAACCGGTGTGGAGCCGGTGAAACTAATTTTTGCCACCAGTGGATGTTCACTCAATGCCTTGCCGCACACCGCACCGTTGCCCGTGACGATATTAAAGACGCCCGGCGGTACGCCAGCCTCACAGGCTAATTCAGCCATGCGTAATAAGGTAAGCGGGGTCGTTTCCGAGGGTTTAATCACGATGGAACAACCGGCAGCCAGTGCCGGCATCACTTTCCACATGCCGATCATCAGTGGAAAATTCCACGGCACAATCCCGGCGACGACGCCGATCGGTTCTTTGCGGGTGTAAACCTGATATTTGGCACCTGGCGGCATGGGGATCGACACATCCAAGGTTTGGCCGGTGATTTTGGTGGCCAGCCCGGCGGTGTAGCGCATCCAGTTGAGTGTGCAACCGACTTCGAAGGCGCGGGAGATGGCAATTGATTTACCCTGTTCCAGCGTTTCTAGCTGCGCCAGTTCCTCCGCGTGCTGTTCAACCAGATCGGCATACCGCAGCAGAATACGTTCACGTTCAGCGGGTAAACGTTGCGACCATATTCCGCTGGTAAATGCTTGATGAGCGGACTGCACAGCACCCGCAACGTCTGCAGCACAGGCGTCGGCCGTGGAGGCGATGGGCTGGCCGTCGGCGGGGTTATAAACCGGCAGGCGTTGATCGCTCTGGGATGGCTGCCATTGTCCGTCGATATACAGGCCATGCTGACGCTTAAGGAAACGCAACACGCTGTCCAAAATGGTGACTGAATTATCAGACATAAGCTCTCCGATCGGGTTAAAGGGCAAATTAACCTTATCAGTCTAGGCGCTGTGTCGAACGAGAGCTTATTTTTGTTTGGCAACCGATTTGCTCTGGGTGTCAATCGGCAGAGCGAGGCGTACCGGCGTACGCCTATGGGGAATTATGAACTCAGAGTTGCAAGGCGGGTAGCAAAGCCGAGGAATAATAAACCGATCAGGCCATTGCCCAATTTCGCCAGCCGCTTTTTATGGCTGAAGAAATGCGCCAACATGCTGCCCGCAAAAATCAGCGTGGTCATATAAACAAAGCTAACCGACTCTAAAATCAGTGCCAAAATGGTGTATGACAACCCGGTATGCGCATAATTAAAATCAATAAACTGCACAAAGAACGACACGTAAAACAATATCGCTTTGGGATTGGTCAGACTCAAGGTCAGCGACTTACGCAGAATGCTGTGGCTGCTTTCTAGCGGAGGGTGTTCCGCCTGATTCTTTTGGATAAAGTTGGCGTAAAGAATTTTCGCACCCAGGAACAATAAATAAATAGCGCCTAAATAGCGCACCAGCGTGAATAAGAACGGTGTGGTGCGAATCAGCGTAGCAATGCCGATATAGGCGCAGAAAATTAAAATAGCATCACCGATAAAAACGCCCAGTGCGGCGGTATAGCCGGCGCGGACACCGCGTGAAATACCGGTTTTCAAGACAAACAGGGTATTTGGGCCGGGCAGAATAATAATAAATACCACCCCGGCCAAATAGGTCCACAGATTCAGGACGCCAAAACTTTCTAACACGATAACCTCACAAGCCTTCTAAACGCGCAATCAATAGCGTGATCCTTGGCTCATCCTCGAGCCGGGCGCGATCCTAACGCTGCGCGCCGGGCTTGGCAACGTGAATCCGTGCGATAATTATTTTCGCGCCAGCAACGTGGCAAAACGCAGTTTGATCCGCTTCCCGCTAGCGTCGGTTTTATGCAATTCACCCACGTCTTCGTTGTACTTCACGATTTCCCAATCGCGATAATAGTCCTTCAACTCATTAGGCTTGAAGGTAAAAGAAAACGGCAAGGGGCAGGGAAAGTCTGCGGTGTCCATCGCGGCAACAATCAGGTTGTGACCACCGCGAACGGTGCTGTTTTGCATATCTTGAATCAGAGGGGGAATGGCCTGGCGTTGCAGAAACATCATTACCACTGTGGATAGGATGAAGTCATATGACCCGCTAAATCGATGGGTGTTCAGATCTTGCACGCTTGCGCGGATATGGTTTAAACGTTCGGCATCAATGATTTTGTTGAGTTCGGCCACGCTGAGCGCATTTTTATCCCAGGCGGTCACATCGAAACCTTTCAGATTCAGATACAACGCGTTGCGGCCACCGCCACAGCCGAGATCGAGAGCCGTGCCGGTGCTTAACCGATCGACCGCCGCAATCACCTCAGAATGGGTGCGGGTTAAACCGTATTTTTGCTGGTAATAGTCTTCCGGTTGAATGACTGATGGCATGAGATTCTCCTAATTATAAAATGCATATAAAATACATATTAATGTTGTAATTGGCTACCGGCAGGCTACGGCAAAGCAGATTTCCACGACCAAGACTGGATCATAAAAGGGAGCTGGGATAACGTCTTTCACGTTGATGTCATGATAATCAGAGAAAAAATGCGTTTTTACTTCAATATTGACTGTATTTATATTTTTCGACCGCTGATGCTTACCGGTCTGTTAATTCTGGCAGGGTGTAGCAGCAATACCGGTAATCAAACGCCTGCACCGCGGCCAGCGGATGTGAAGGCGCAGGTGATTAAACTGATGCCAGCCAGCGCCCACGATCGTCAAGGTTGGGCGACCGATATTACCGCGGCTTTTGCTGCACAGGGCCTTGAGCCGAGCGTTGAGAACTTATGTTCGGTGTTGGCGGTGACGGAGCAAGAATCCACTTTTCACGCCGATCCGCAGGTGCCGGGTTTGGCCAATATCGCTTGGAAGGAGATCGATCGTCGTGCCGATCGGCTACATATTCCCCATTTCCTGGTGCGAACCGCGCTGATGATCCATTCATCGAATGGCAAAAGTTACGCTGAACGCTTGGACAAAGTACGCAGTGAAAAAGAGTTAAGTGCGATATTTGACGATTTCATCGACATGGTGCCGATGGGGCAGCGGCTATTTGGCAATCTAAATCCGGTGCGAACCGGGGGGCCTATGCAGGTCAGCATCGCTTTCGCTGAGGCTAACGCAAAAGGGTATCCGTACCCCGTCGACGGCTCAATTCGCCGTGAAGTATTCAGCCGGCGCGGCGGTATGTATTTCGGTATCAAGCACCTGCTTGATTACCCGGCTAATTACAGTCGCTCACTGTATCGTTTCGCCGATTTTAACGCTGGGCGATATGCCAGCCGTAATGCGGCGTTTCAGAGTGCGGTTAGCCGGGTGAGCGGTATTCCGCTTGCGTTGGACGGGGATTTAATCAACTACGGCAGCGATAAGCCGGGCACCACCGAACTGGCGGTTCGGTCGTTGAGCACGCGCCTGGGGATGAGCCACTCAGCGATTCGCCGCGCGCTGGAAAAAGGCAACCGTCTCGATTTTGAAAATACCGCTCTGTATAAGCAACTCTTTGTTCTGGCTGAGAAAACGGAAGGCAGGACGTTACCGCGTGAAATGCTGCCGGGCATTACTTTGGAAAGCCCTAAGATTACCCGCAAGCTGACAACGGCGTGGTTTGCCAAACGGGTAGATGAGCGTCGGCAGCGTTGCCTGAAACGGGCTCATTGATTAGGCATCGGCCCCCCACGGAGACTTATTTCAGCGAGAAGGTGGGGCCGAGCGGTAGGTTAAGCGCAGCGTCGCGGATTGCTCAATCCGAAGTTGAAGTTATTGCAACGGTGACAGAATTCCTTCATGACCGGTGGTGTATCCATCATCGGTAATTTCACTTCAATAAAGGCCAGCGTTTCCTGCCGTGATGCCTGCTCCAGCGCTAACTCCAATTGCTGGCTGGTTTCTACGGTGGCGCCAAACGGCTTGGCTTCGGTATTCAGTACCGCCGGCAGCTTGGCATAATCCCAAGGGCCGATGTCGTTATACGATGAGGTTTCGCCCAGAATGTAGCGCTCGATGGTGTACCCATCGTTATTGATCAGGAAAATAATCGGTTTTTGTTCGTAGCGTAACAGCGTAGAGACTTCTTGCGCGGTGAGTTGGAATGAACCGTCGCCGATAAACAGCATATGCCGCCGCTCAGGCGCCGCCATCAGCGTGCCAAGCAGCGCGGGCAAGGTATAACCAATGGAGCCCCAAATCGGTTGGTTGACCACTTTCACGCCATCGGGCATGCGCATACCGCCCAGCGCCGCGCCGCAAGTCCCATTCTCCACCACTAAGACATCATCTTCACGAATAAAACGGCTAATGCGTGGCCAGAAAGTGGCATGTTCGAGCGGTGTGTGATCGGGGGGCGACAATGTATCGTGTTGGTGCGGTAGCACTTCCATGGGGGATGCGGCTTCATTGCCTGAGCTATCGAGTAGTGCTTGTAATAAGTCCGTGGTCGCGACCGCAGGGTAAGCGGTATTGCCCAGCGTTAATGAGTAAGGTTGAATATCTACCCGCGCTTGTTCAGGGATCTGATGTGAGAAATAGCCGGTAATTGAATCGACGAGTCGCACGCCAAAGCATAACACGCAGTCAGAACTAGCCATGTATTCAAACAGCTCAGGGCGCGATAAATTACCGCTGTAACCCCCCATCCAACCGGCGGTAGTTTCCGGGATAATACATTTTGCGGTAGGCATATTGGTCAGCGGAATAGCGAATTTATGTGCGACGTCGATGACCAATTGTTGTAACTGATAGCGATCGACCATTTGATCGACCAACATGATAGGGCGCTGTGCCAGACGTAAACGCTGTAGTAACGCTTTGGCCGCCAATTGCAGATTATAGTGGTCACTGTCTGGCAGACGTGGCGTCATTGCGGTGCCTGCTATGTCTATCTCAACATCACAAATATCTGAGGGAAGCTGGAGATAGACCGGTTTCTTTTCTGTCCACGCCGCCGCCAGCACGCGCGGGATTTCTACGGCGGCATTTTCCGGGGTAATCAGCGCCTGAGCGACGGTAAATTGCTTAAAACAGTGCATGACATTATCGAAATTACCGTCGGCCAGTGTGTGATGCAATAAAGCCCGCCCTTTCATGGCGTGCAGTGGCGGGGTACCTGATAGACAAATAACCGGGGATGATTCGGCATACGCGCCTGCAATGGCGGAAAGTGCCGCCAAATCGCCAACGCCATAAGTGGTGATCAAGGCACCTGCACCGTTTAAACGTGCGTAGCCATCAGCGGCATAAGAGGCATTCAGCTCATTGCAGTTGCCAATAAACTGCGTGTTTTGATCATGTTCAATCAGTTCCAGCAGGGCCAGATTATAATCGCCGGGCACGCCGTAAATATGTTTGATATTAAGCGCGCGCAGTTGTTGCAGGATAAATTGTCCTAGGGTGATTTTCATCTATTGCTCCGAATGTATTGTTTTGCTCTTATCAGGCAGAAATCAGCAATTGGTGTTGATGGTGATGTTGTGGTGGCAATGGCACAAAAATGCGCCAGCCGGTTTAACTGTTGTGTAACGTGCGGGTTGCTTCAAGCTAGGCGCGGTTGTCGCGATGTGTGATGATGTATGCCTTGCTTTACGTCAACAGGGGGGCGCGCTAATGCAGCCTTGATGCGCTCTGCCGCTTAATCGGTGTTTTTCATTGTGCGGAAAAGCCGCTAAGGGTTTGGCAGAAACCCATCATTGCGGGGTGTTTCGGTTGAATGAGTTGATGGCCGGTACTTTTGCTATTCCAAATTGTTCCGGTGTTATCAAGCGAACGGCATGAATGCATCTCTGCCACGTTCATTGAGCACGGCCACGCATCAACGGTCTGACACTGTGGTACAGCGGCATGGACGTCAGATTATTGTTATTGGTGTTACCGTTTATTTACATTAACGTAACCTTATCCAGGACGGATAAGTTGTGAGTGGCTTAACAGCAACATGCACTGATCGGGCCGCCGTGCGTGGCAACGATCACATTCGCGGAAAATCTGCCGGTAAATATATCTTCACACTCGCCAGAGCGGTTCATTTATCCATGCTGTCACGCCGGTATCTGACAGACCTAAACCCGGCAGCAACGCGTGCAGGGTATATGGCCCGGCTCGCTTGTTAACCTTAATCAAACCCAACCTGGATTTTTCATAGGGTTAAGCTTAACGGAGCGACAACAAACGCCGGTTAATGGGGGGATAAGTAAAAGTCTGGCTTGATCTTGGCAAAGCGATAGGTAAGAATCGCCGACCGCAATTTATACAGGAGTTTTATGATGTTTTTTAAGCGAACGCTGTTGGTGGGTAGTATAGCGTTGATATTTCCTGCACTACCTTCCTACGCAGAGGTTGGTGCAGAAAATAGCAATGTCGTGCAGGCAAAAAAGCCCGGTTTATGGCAGCGTTTTACCGATAACGTTGCGGAAACGTGGAGTCATTCGCCGAATAAGGACATTTATCTGCCCGCCATTACCTGGCATAACCGCTGGACTTATGATGATGAACACATCGATAAGTACAACGAGCGCCCGTGGGGGGCTGGCTACGGTATTTCACGCTTCGATCAGGATGGCGACTGGCATGGCCTCTATATCATGGCGTTCAAGGACTCCTTTAACAAATGGGAGCCGATCGGGGGCTATGCTTACGAGAAAATTTGGCGTCCGCTAGACGATAAGGATTTCCGTCTTGGCTTAGGATTCACTGCCAGCGTGACCGCGCGTGACAACTGGAACTACATTCCTATTCCGGCACCGTTGCCGCTGGCTTCGATCGGCTATAAAAGCCTGACGTTCCAAGCAACTTACATTCCCGGAACCTACAACAATGGCAACGTGTTCTTTGCTTGGCTGCGTTGGCAGTTTTGAGCTTAGCGCACTTCCTTTATGCTTAAAATCAAGCTTTTGGCCAGCCAAACGGAACTTGTCGTTGAGTATGGCGTCCGAACAGGTGGTGCGGCGATAACCGCCTACCGAGATAAAACAGGAGTTTGAGCACAATGAACGGCAAACATCGTTTTCTGTTGGCGTTAGCATTAACGACATCTATGGCGGCGGGTACGGCACAAGCCGGTCTGATGGATTCTCTCGGCAGCGCTGCGAGTGAACTGAGTAAGTCGGGTGGTGATACGGGGGGAATGTCATTATCCGGCTTGACCAGCCTGCTTAACGGTGGTGATAAGGCGTTAAGCGCCAATAGCATGACCAACGCTGCCGGTATCTTGCAATACTGCGTGAAGAACAACGTGCTCTCGCAACAGGGTGTTGACGGCGTACAGAACAAACTGATGGATAAACTGGGCATCAGCAGCAGTGCTAATGCGAACAGCCAGGATTATCAACAAGGGCTAGGTGGCCTGTTAAAGACCGGTGAGGGCAAAAGCCTGGATCTCAACAGCCTTGGTACTTCGCAAATTACCGAAAAAGTGAAGCAGAAAGCGTGTGATCTGGTGTTGAAACAGGGCAAATCGTTCATTTCCTGATAACGCACCATCGTAGACGCGCGACAGGCATTGGCTCTGTGAGCAATGTCTGGGCATTCTAGGTGGCAGCGCGCGACATCGTATGAACACCCCCCCGTCAGGTTGAGTCAAATGAATAAAACTGTGCTGTATATTTTGCTTGCGAGCAGCGTTTTGTTACAAGGATGCCATTACGTGAAGACTTACGACGCACCCGCGCCTGTGCAGGTGAAAGCGATCGGTATGGCGAATCCTGCTGATGTTTATTGCACTCAGATCGGTGGCAAGTTAAACGCCAAACATAATGCGCAGGGGCAATATTCTACCTGCAGCTTACCGAGCGGTGAGGAGATCGAAAGTTGGGAGTTATTCCGCCGCGATCATCCGGTAAAAAAATAGCATTCGGCCGCCTGCAATAACGCTGCAGGCGACATCCTTTCATCATTACACCTCTTCGAGCGCGGCGAACTGTTGGCCGAGATAATCGAGTAACAGGCGTACGGCAGGCAATAAACCACGGCGTGACGGGTATACCGCATGCACCACGCCACCTTGAGGTTGCCAATCTGGCAACAGCGTCATCAATTCACCGCGTAAAATAGCGTTGCGCATCATCATACATGGCAGTTGCACCAGTCCTGCACCGGCGATCGCGGCGGTACGCAGCATGAGCATGTCATCCGTGACCAGCCGTGGCGTGTGCTCCCATTGAAAATGTTGGTCTTCCGGGCCATGCAGCGTCCACAGATGTTGCGCGCGCGCGGGGCCAAGATCGAGCGTGGGATAACGAGTGAGATCTTTGGGGTGAGCGACGTCGCCCAGTGCGTGAACCAGCGCGGGGCTGGCGGCCACACACCAGCGACGCTGTGCCAACACTTTCAGTACCAGATCGCTGTCTTCCAGCGGTGGTGGCCGTACGCGGATCGCGATATCCAATCCTTCACCCACCACGTCCACCCGGCGGTTGGTGGCGTCCAGATGCAGCATAACCTTCGGGTAATCAGCCATAAATCGCGCCAACATGTCGCCAACGCGGGTATGCAATAAGGCGACCGGGCAGCTAATGCGCACCGTGCCGCAGGGTTCGGCGCGGGTTTGCTCGATGGCGTGCTGCGCCGCTTCGGCCTCGACCAGCATCGCTTTGCAGTGCACATAATAATTCTGCCCGATTTCGGTAACGGAAAAACGGCGCGTAGAGCGCTGAATTAAGCGTACGCCAAGCCGCTCCTCCAACTGCGCCACGCGGCGGCTGAGTTTCGATTTTGGTATACCGATCGCGCGTCCTGCGGGAGCGAAGCCCTGATGTTCTACCACGCTGGCGAAGAAAAACAGATCGTTTAAATCGGTGAGCATTGTCGCTCCATTGTTCTATCAGTAGAACGATGAGTGTATATCTTGCTGACTACTGCGGCAAATAGCGCTGAACTACACTGCTTGCATCGAATTAGGCCTTAAGGCCGCTAACAGGAGAATCACATGAAAAAGATCCTTGGCGTTTACAACAGCCCCGATGCGCACTGGGTCGGCAACGGCTTCTTAGTGAATTCGCTGTTTTCTTATCAGGATCTCGGCGCGGAAATGAGCCCATTTTTGTTGCTGGATCATGCCGCGCCAACCAAGTTTCGTGAGACGACAGGGCGGCGTGGCGTGGGTCAGCACCCACATCGGGGATTCGAAACCGTAACCATCGTCTATCAAGGTGAGGTTGAACACCGTGATTCCACCGGCAGTGGCGGCGTGATCGGCCCCGGAGATGTGCAATGGATGACCGCCGCCTCTGGCATTTTGCATGAGGAATTCCACTCAAAGCATTTTTCACGCCAAGGCGGCACGTTGGAAATGGTTCAACTGTGGGTCAACTTGCCTGCCAAAGACAAAATGGCGGCGCCGGGTTATCAAACGCTGCTCAACCAAGCTATCCCCGTCGTACCGTTGGCTGACGGGGCAGGGCAGGTGCGGGTTATCGCCGGCCGTTTTAACGATCATGCAGGCCCGGCTCGAACCTTTACGCCACTGAACCTGTGGGATATGAAGCTCAATGCCGGTCATGCCACGACGTTACGGGTTGAAGAGGGTCACACGTTGGCATTGGTGATGTTGCACGGTGCCATTTTGGTTAACGATGAGCAAATTGTGCGTGAAACCCAAATGGTGGTGCTGGATCGTGCAGGCGATGCTATCACCCTTGAAGCCAATAACGATGTCAGTTTGTTGGTGCTAAGCGGTGAGCCGATCGATGAACCCATTGTGGGTTACGGCCCATTTGTCATGAACAGTGAAGCAGAGATTCAGCAGGCGCTGCGTGATGTGAATAGCGGTCACTTCGGTACATTACCTGTTGCAGAGGTGACCGCCAACGGGGGGAACTGATTTATCCCTGATGCTGGCTCGGCAGGTAATTTGCGAGCCAGCCACTACACTCAACACCGTTGTTGTAACGCAGGGCAGATTAATTTCAATCTGCCGACATCAACATATCAAAAGGAGCCTCATTATGACTGCAAACTATAAACGCCTCGACAAGGATCAGGCTGCCGTATTATTGGTGGATCACCAGGCCGGGCTGCTTTCTCTGGTACGTGATATCGATCCCGATCGTTTTAAAAATAACGTTTTGGCACTGGGGGATTTGGCTAAATATTTTAATCTGCCAACGATTTTGACCACCAGTTTTGAAGATGGCCCCAATGGCCCTTTAGTGCCTGAGCTCAAAGCGCAATTTCCCGATGCGCCGTACATTGCTCGCCCGGGGCAGATTAATGCCTGGGATAATGAGGATTTCGTGAAGGCGGTAAAAGCCACCGGACGTAAGCAGTTGATCATTGCGGGCGTAGTGACCGAAGTGTGCGTGGCATTCCCCGCGTTGTCGGCGCTGAGTGAAGACTTTGAGGTGTTTGTGGTGACCGACGCGTCTGGTACCTTTAACGAACTGACGCGTCAGTCTGCTTGCAGCCGGATGGAAGCCGAAGGCGCCCAGTTGATGACGTGGTTTGGTGTAGCCTGCGAGCTGCATCGTGATTGGCGTAATGACATCGAAGGCTTGGGCGCATTGTTCTCTAATCATATTCCTGATTACCGTAATTTGATGACCAGCTACAACACATTGACCCAACGTAAATAATGCTGAACCAATATGAGGGTGGCTGGTCTTTCATCTATTGACGCGTTAGTCTGGGGCTCACTCAGGAGACGCGATGAAATATTCAGCAGTCACGCCCTCAGCGTTCGTCGCCGAGCCGGTGATCTTGTTCGACGGCGAATGCAATTTATGTCATGGTGTAGTCCGTTTTCTGATTCATGCCGATCGCGCTGGCCGCATACGTTTGGCGACCGTGCAATCTCCTACCGGGCAGGCGATGTTGCGCCAATTGGCGATGCCAACCGATCGTTTTGATAGCGTGGTTTTAGTGGCCTCGGGGCAGTATTGGCTGCGTTCTGCGGCGTTTTTTCACGCGTTGAGCAGGCTCGATAGGCCTTATCGCTGGTTATCGATCGGCCGATTTTTGCCGCAGCGGTTGGCAGATGCGATCTATGACGTTATCGCGCGCCATCGTTATCAATGGTTCGGCCGCAACGATGGCCGAACGCTACCGGGCAGCGCGCAATCTTGGCGTTATTTGCCGGGCGGCGGTGGTCGGCAACCTTGAACTTTATTTTTTTCTCGTCCAATTGCTTGAAATAGACGCAGAAAGCCTCCATATAACTTTTTGTAAAATAAATAAGGAGAGCGTATGGGCATCAGTGAAGAAGAAAATATCCGCCGTTTAAGCGAGGAGAAAAACGCCGTCGGGAATATGGCGAAATGGGTAGCGATTGTCTCTGCCGCTTATTTTATTTTGATGGTGTTTTACGGCCATCCTGTCGGTGTGCTGAGCATGTCCGGCGCGATTTTTTTGGTAGCGACCCACATCTGGCTAAAGAAACGTCAAAAAGTGAAAACCTATCGCCGTGAGTTGGCCGAAATTGAGTCTGACGACGCGCCGTAACCCTGCCGCTAGGCGTAATCAAACCGAGCGAACGTCATTCTGACCCATCCCCATATTTTATCACGCGTATTGCTTTGCGATCGTTCAGCCTGACTGAGCCGATTCATCCAGCAGAATGCCCATAGCCAGTATTGTCGATTGTCTTCAACCATGGGGTGCTTAACGTGGCGTATTCATTGCGATAAAGGCATCAGCATCACCAGTTTCAATAGCGCATGTTCTGCCGGGTGAAACGTCACCTGCTGATAATGCAGTTGCCCTTGCTGAACATGTTCGAATACCCGTTCGCCGCCTTCCCGCGCCATCACATCATGTTGTTGCCACCAATGATTAAACGCTTCGCTGTTGCGCGTCATGTTACGCACAAAGGCACGCATCTGTTCTGTGCTCTGATGGTGACTGGTTTCGGCACGAAACTCGGCAACCACCCGCTGAGCACGGTGCGACCAGTCGCTGACCAGCGTTTTTGCCAGCGGATGGAAAAACATAAAGTGCAGCAGGTTAGGGCGCTTGGTTTGGCCGAGCCAGCCGCAAAACAAGGTCTCGGCAGACTGATTCCATGCCAGCATATTCCAGGTGACATCTAGCAGATAACAAGGCACGTTGACCCGATGTACGCTGTGTAATATCGCTTCATTAATGCTGTCTTGTTGTTGTTCCCGTTCGGGATCGTGCGCGCTTGCCAGGGTGAACAGATAATGGCGCTCAGCATTACCAAGCCGTAACGCTTTGGCAAGGCGCGCCAGCGTATACGGTGAAATCGACACATCCCGGCCTTGCTCGATCCAGGTGTACCAGGTTGCGCTGATACCGCTGATTTGCGCCAGTTCCTCGCGGCGTAAACCTTGGGTGCGGCGGCGTGGCGCGTTGGGCAGCCCTATCATCTCTGGCGTGATACGTTCGCGATGCGCACGCAGAAATGCGCCAAGGGCTTTTGGCCCCGATAAATCGTCTGATTGCATAAGCTGGTACCTATCAATACTAGGATAACTGCACATATTGTCCCCGTATAACATGCTGATTATAGTCGCTGGTAGCCATCCGGCACGGGCGCGAGCCAAACAACACAAGAGAGCTAATATGAAAATGCACAACAGCCATAAAAACGCGGTCGATAGTCAGTTTGGTGAGCAGGCCAACGCTTATTTAACCAGCGCTGTTCATGCTCAGGGCAACGATCTGCAACGCTTAAGCGCGTTGTTGGCCGCACATCCGCGCGGGCGTGTGTTAGACCTAGGTTGCGGTGCCGGCCATGCCAGTTTCACTGCCGCTGCACAGGCTTCGTAAGTGGTTGCCTATGATTTGTCTGCGCAGATGTTAGACGTCGTTTTGCAGGTAGCAAACACGAAGGGGCTAAAAAATATCGAGGTTCAGCAAGGCGTGGCGGAGGCGTTGCCGTTTTCAGAGGCCAGTTTTGATTGGGTGATTAGCCGCTATTCCGTACATCATTGGCAAGATGTGGGGCAGGCATTACGTGAGGTAAAGCGGGTGCTAAAGCCGGGGGGAACGGCAGTTTTTATGGATGTGGTTTCGCCGGGGCAACCGTTGTTAGATCTTTACCTGCAAACCGTGGAAGTGCTGCGCGATACTTCGCACGTGCGAAATTACAGCCCAGGAGAATGGCTGAGTTTGTTAACTGGGGCGGGCTTGGTGATGAGTTCAGTAACGTTCGACCGTTTAGAATTAGCGTTCAACAGTTGGGTGGCGCGAATGCGCACGCCGGAACACTTTGTGACGGCCATCCGTGCGTTTCAGCAATCGGTATCCGATGAAGTGAAGCAGCATTTTGCCATTCAACCCGATGGTACTTTCACCAGCGACATTATGATGCTGGTGGCAATGAAAGGATAAAGAAAAAATAAAGGGCAGCCAATGAAGGCTGCCCTTGAAATAATTCCGGTATGTCGGCCGCTATTATTTTTTATTTTCCAGCAGGCAACGATAAATCAACCCACCGATCACACCGCCGATTAATGGCACCAGCCAGAATACCCATAGCTGTTGCAATGCCCAAGTACCTTGGAAGATGGCGACGCCGGTACTCCGAGCCGGGTTTACCGAAGTATTGGTAACCGGAATACTGATTAAGTGAATCAGGGTTAACGCCAAACCAATGGCTAAAGGTGCAAAACCAGCCGGAGCACGGTTGTCGGTTGCGCCATGAATAACAATCAGGAAGAAAGCGGTTAACACTAATTCAATAATGATGGCAGCTTGTAAAGAATAACCGCCCGGCGAATGCTCACCGAAGCCGTTTGAGGCGACCCCCCCCGCAGTAGCATCGAAGCCGGCTTTACCACTGGCGACCACATACAGCATCGCTGCGGCAGCAATACCACCAATGACCTGCGCGATAACATAAGGAACGACGTCTTTTGCCGGGAAACGCCCACCAGCGAATAAACCCACGGTGACTGCCGGGTTAAAGTGCCCACCAGAAATATGACCGACGGCATAAGCCATGGTGACAACGGTCAGGCCAAATGCGAGAGCCACTCCGGCAAAGCCAATACCCAGCTCAGGGAAAGCTGCCGCTAATACGGCACTACCACAGCCACCAAACACCAACCAAAAAGTGCCAAAAAATTCGGCAAAAAGTCGCTTTGACATAAATTCCATCCTATCGAGATAACTAACGGTTGTTAGCGCGAAAACTATAGAACATCTTTATTAGTAATTTTCTTAGTGCACCTACAATTAAGCGGGGTATTAAATCCCTAACGATTGAATTTGTCTACATGAAATGGTTTCTTTTCGGATTTTGACTCGCATTTGCTGAATTTTTTATCAATGTATTGAGATTATTCTTGGTTGGCTGCATTAAAATTAGTCGTATTGATAAAAGTGTGATGAAAAATAAAAAACACCACATGGTTTGACCGTTCAATCATTTAAAGTTAATTGTTATTTTCAATTTGCTGTTTGATTATTTATTAGAAAGTAATCAGAGGGCTGCTCATTGTCATCAAAGCGTCATTCAGGTTAATTACCCTGACAGATAATCGATTCTCCCATTACCGAGCCCATCCATTATGAGAATAAAATCTATTTCGCTGTTGATGTTCACGCTGTTTCCACTGCTGGCCAGTGCGGAAGAGGTCAGTGTGACACGCTATACCGTCGGTTTCCCTGGCGGGGAGCATGTCCGCTATTCTGGCGCGTTCGCCAAAAATTTTCCGCATGGGTTACCGATAGGGATTGGATCGGGTTTGGTATTTAATGGCAGACAAGGGCAGGCATTGCAATTTACTACCATCACCGATCGTGGGCCGAATGCGGATGCACCCATGATGGGAAAGCGTGAAGCGAAAATATTTGCTACACCACAATTTACGCCGTTGCTGGTGGATATTCGCATTAGCGACGGCCAGGCGATGGCTGGAAATCTGCGCCCGCTGCATGATGAGCAGGGAGCGATTAGCGGGTTGCCGCTGCCGGGTGAGTTTATTGGTACGACCAATGAAGTCGCGCTGAACGATACGTTGCAAACCTTGCCAAGCGATCAACGCGGATTGGATACGGAAGGTATTACGCCGGACGGTAAAGGCGGTTATTGGTTGTGTGATGAATATGGGCCGTTTCTGATCCACATCGACGGTAACGGTAAAATTTTGGCCAAATATGGTCCACAGCCACAAAATGGCGAGCAGGCAGTGGCCGGGGGGTTACCGAACATTCTCAAATGGCGTCAACCTAACCGTGGATTTGAAGGTATCACCCACCTGCCTGACGGACGTATTCTCGCTGCGGTACAAAGCACGTTAGACGTGGAGGGTAAAACTAAAAACACGGCGCAATTTACCCGATTAGTGAGTTTTGATCCGGTGAGTGGCAAGATCCTGCAATATGGTTATCCGATAGATGTCGCGAAGTATAATAAAGCCAAGGATGCCAAAATTGGCGATATTGTGGCGATAGATAACCAACATATTTTGCTGATCGAGCAGGGAAAGAATAAACAACAACAGATGACTAATGTGATTTATCTGGTGGATTTGAGTCTGGCTAGCGATCTGACGCGTTTTGATGAGGCTGAGAAAGCGCTGGAATATGATGATATGAGTGAGTTGCTGAAGCGCGGTGTGACATTGGCGCAAAAACGTGAGGTCGCCGATCTGCGTAAACTGGGATGGCAGCAAGAAAAAGTTGAAGGTTTAGCGTTAATCGACGATCGCACGTTGGCGGTGATTAACGATAATGACTTTGGATTACATGCAGCGTTGGTTGATGCGCAGCCCAAGAACAAAAAAGCCAAGGATTATCAGATCAATGCGCAGGGAGGTTTAAGCCTGGGGGGCAAAACGGTGCCGACGCATATTGAATTACACCCGCTTAACAAGCCGGACTCACTGAGTGAGCTTTGGGTATTGACGCTGCCACAGTCCTTGCGTTAATCCCCCTTTTATTGAAAGGGCGCAGCCTGCTGCGCCCGAAGCGTTATCTCGTTATTATTGATGCTGTTATCGTCTTGGCGGCGTTGATACACCTGAATCCCGATACGGGTACTCAGTGCCGGGCAATTCACTTCTTGCCGCCTTGATATTGCGCCAATTATTTTTAATATAAATTTTGGTTATAAAAATCAATCTGTTTTATTAACCTATTAGTCTATTACTCGCTCCTTATTCTCCTCACAATAATTAATATTCTTTACGTTGCATTACGTCCCTTTTCATTGGGTGACGAATAATTAACAACGTCAATCGTAAAAACAACCAAGAACAGCGAGAGTGCACCATGAAAATTTATTCCTACATTGCAGCCGTTATTATTGCTACCGCATCATTTTCTGCACTTGCCAACGTGTCATCAGTGAAACAAGTGGATGTTATGGAGGCGAATAACTTACAAAGCCTTGGCGTGGTATCCGTATCTGGTATTACTGGTTCGCCCGATGATGCGCTTCATGCCCTGAAAGAAAAAGCCATGGCGGATGGCGCATCCCACTATCGTGTGATCGGTTTGGATACTCCCGGGGATTCCAGCCAATGGCGTGGTAATGCAGAGATTTATCGCTAAAAGCGCCGGGTAATCGACGTGATAGGCGAGATGATTTTTACATTTTGCCACTGTCATGTTTTTTCATCTATTTTAGCTAACCCGTTAATAGATAAAAAACGGCTGCAATGATCTTGTGGCCGTTTTTGTTGCCGTTGCATTTTATTACAACTGTTATCGGCTCTTTCAGAATCGTGTTAATGACGTCTTAAGCATTTTTTCACAAAGTAGGGCTTCTCATCTAAGGAGCCTCGAATGATTAATGCGACACGGCTGCAACTGAAAAATCGTTTTGCTTATATTCAGCAGTTTATGGCCTCTCCGCGAACGGTCGGCACGTTGGCACCGTCTTCACCTTGGTTGTGCCAGGCGATGTTAAATCAAATCGATTGGACTCAGGCATTATCCATCGCCGAGTTAGGGGCGGCTGACGGTGTATTAACGAAGCGTATTCTGGGGCGTATGCGTGCTGATGCGCAACTGGACGCCTATGAAATTCAGCCTCATTTTGTCCATCAACTGCGGCAGGTTGACGCGCAAAATCTGCGCGTCATGGCACAATCGGCCGAACGGTTAGCCGCTCATTATGACGTTATTTTCTCGTGCCTGCCGTTATTGTCGATTCCGCTCAAGGTCAGCATGCGTATATTGCAACAAGCGCAGACAACGTTGCGAGCAAGCAATGGCACACTGGTTCTGTTCCAGTACAGCCCGTGGTCTGAAAAGTTGTTGTCGCGCTATTTTTATTGGAAAAAGTTACGAGTAGTTCGTAACTTCCCGCCCGCGTTGGTGTACGTTTGTACGCCACGATTTAAAGAGGTTTGACCATCATGACGACGTCGCCATCGATCTCTTGGCGGCGCTCGAGAACTTGCCAGCCCCACGCGGCATATAACGTGGCAGAGTTATCCGTGATCAGGTGCAATACCGGGTGGGCATGTTGCCGTGCAAGACTGACGATCGCTTGCTCCAGGCGCTGAGCGATGCCTTGTCGGCGATAATCAGGATGTACAAACACGCCAGCCAACCATGGCGAAAGATCGCGACGATGGCGATCGTCGCTTGGCCACAGGCTCGCCATCGCCAGCGGGCGTTGTCCATCAATCATCAACAGCGTGAAATGGTCGGTACTGGGTTGGCTGGACAGGGCGAATCGCTGACGCGTGCGTTCCAGCGAACCGCCACGTTGGCAGCCCCACTGACCAAATGCCCAGGCAGCGCATACGTCGGCATAGTGTGGGTATTCACTCAGTTGTACAATTCGTGGGTTCATCTTCCCTCCCGTTTTTGCTTCATCCATTTAGCCGGTTTTTCATGTAATGTGCGACCGCTTTTTTTACTTTCTAAACCTTATTTCACGCTAATTCCCGGTGTTTTGTGGCGAAAATAGGGTGAATGACGCTGTTTAGCGGGCACAACGCGCATTGTGATTGAATATGATAATGAGACTGATTATCATGCGCGGATAAATTTCTGTTTTGATACCTCCAATGCGCAAATCTCCCCGTTATTTCCTGCTCTTTCTGCTGATTATCGTATTTTCTATTCAGGCAAAAACGGTGACCGATATTCTTGGCCGTACCGTGACGGTGCCAGACAACCCACAACGTATCGTGGTGGGAGAAAGCCGCATGCTGTATACGCTGGCTTTATTGGAACCCGGTAACCCGGCGCAGCGTATTGTCGGTTGGCCACACGATCTAGCGCGCTTTGATGCGCAGAGCTGGCAGATTTATCGGCAAACATTCCCGTCAATCAACGCGATTCCGGTGATTAGCCAAGGTGACTTTCGTCAGATCAACATTGAGAACCTGATCCTGTTACGGCCGGATCTGGTGATTTTGGCGCGCTATGCGCGTGAAGACGGCGATCAGGATAGGTTGGTCACTGCCTTGGGGAAGGCGGGTATTCCGGTCATTTATGTTGATCTGCGCATCGATCTCTTGCATCACACCGTACCCAGCGTGCGGTTACTCGGCGAGGTGCTTAACCGGCAGCAACGAGCCGAAGCGTTTATCGCCTTTTATCAGCAGCATATGGCGGTGATCCGTGACCGCTTAGCGGCCTATCACGGTGCTAAACCGACCGTGATGTTGCACCTGCATCTAGGGCGGCGCGATACCTGTTGTACCACCGTGGCGCACGGTAACCTTGGCGATCTGCTCGCCTTTGCCGGTGGCGAAAATATTGCCAATACCCGCATCAAAGGGGTTTACGGCGAACTGAACCCGGAAGCGCTACTGGCGGCCAATCCTGACGTTTATATTGCCACCGGCATGGCCGGCGCACAGGGTAAACGCTATTCCGATCTGTTGCTGGGGCCGCAAATTAGCCAGCAGCAAGCCGACCACAGCTTCCGCCAATTGATGGCCCAACAGCCGCTGCTCACTCAGTTGAAAGCGGTGCAGAACCGGCAGGCTTGGAGCCTTTGGCACAATTTTTATCTTAGCCCGTACCATGTGGTGGCGGTCGAGATGTTTGCCAAAGCGTTCTATCCCGATCTGTTTGCTGACATCGATCCCCAGCAGACCTTCCAACAACTCTACCAACAATTTTTGCCCGTTCCCTTTTCTGGAACCTATTGGAGTCAGTTAACTCGTGAATAACCATCAGGGGGGTTGTCGCTGCGCGGCAACGCGAATTATTTTGGCGATGTACGCCATTCCCTTGGCCGCCAGCGCCAGCGCGCCAGCCGTCAGCAGCGAAAAAAGCGCGCACGCGCAAGAAAATATCGTGGTGATCGGTGCTAAAAATGTCGAAGGTATTAGCCGTTATCAGCCAATTACCAGTGTCACCGGTACGCGTAGTGAAACTCGGTTACTCAATGTGCCGCAAGCTATCGATGTGGTGCCGAATCAGGTGATTGTCGATCAGGCGGTGAAGAGTCTGGATGAAGCCCTGTATAACGTCAGCGGCATTACCCAGAGTAATACGCTGGGGGGAACGCAAGATGCGGTCATGAAGCGCGGCTTTGGCGATAATCGCGACGGTTCGATCCTGCGTGATGGCGTGCGGTCGATTCAGGCTCGTAATTTTACGCCGACCACCGAACGCGTAGAGGTGTTGAAAGGGCCTGCCTCCATGCTGTACGGCATGGGCGAGCCAGGCGGAATGATCAACATGATCGCTAAAAAACCGCAGTTGCAGCAACAGACCCACGTCGAAGGCTGGGGCAGCAGCTTCAACGGCGGCGGTGGGCAGGTGGATGTCACCGGGCCGATGGGCACCTCTGGTTTTGCTTACCGGATGATTGTCGATCATGATGAAACCGACTACTGGCGAAACTTTGGCCACCATCGTCAGACGGTGATTGCACCGTCGCTGATGTGGTTCGGCGAAAACACCACCGTACGGTTGGCCTATGAGCACATGGACTATCTGACACCGTTCGATCGCGGAACCATTATTGATTCGCGCACTGGCAAACCGGTGACGACACCGCGCGAGCGGCGTTTTGATGAGGGTTATAACGCGACCCGCGGCGATCAGGACAGCGTCACCGTGCAAATTGAGCAGGTGTTGAATGAAAATTGGAAAAGCGCGCTCACCTACGCGTATAACCGCAACAGTTACAGCGATAATCAGGCGCGCGCGACCAAACTGAACCCGGAAACCGGCGAGTTGACGCGACAGGCCGATGCTACCGCTAATGCGGTCAGCCATGCCAATGCGCTGCAACTCACCGTGAACGGCGATGTTGATTGGGGGCGTATTAATCATCAATTGCTGTTTGGTTTTGATTTCGAAGACAGCCATACCTATCGCGGTGACATGATCCGTGGCGGCAAAGACAGCCATTTTAATATCTATGATCCGGTTTATGGCCAGATGCCTGCATCAACGGCTGTCAGTGCCAAAGACAGCGACCAACGTCAAAATCTCACCAGTTACGGTTGGTTTATGCAGGATTCGATACAGCTGACCGATAAATGGCTGCTGATGGGCGGATTGCGCTATGACGCGTTTGACGTTTTCGCCGGTAAAGGGCGGCCCTTTGCCACCAACACCGACAGTTCGGATAGCAAATGGGTGCCGCGTGCCGGCGTGGTTTATAAAGTAACGCCGTACGTTTCGCTGTACAGTAGTTACACCGAATCATTCAAACCGAATTCTTCTATTGCCACACAGATTGGCGCGCTGCCGCCGGAACAGGGGAAAGCCTGGGAAGTGGGCAGTAAAATCGAGTTGCCGAACGGGATCAGTGGCACATTGGCGCTGTTTGATATCACCAAACGTAATGTGATGGTCAGTGAGTTGGTCGACGGTGAAACCGTCACTCGCACCGCCGGACGTGTACGCTCGCAAGGTGTGGAGCTCGATATGGCGGGCAATATCACCGAAAATCTCAGCGTGATCGGTTCATATGCGTATACCGATGCGCGTGTTGTGGATGACCCGGCCAATAACGGCAAAGAGATGAGTAACGTGGCGCGCCATACCGCTTCGCTGTTCTTGACGCAGGATCTGGGGGCGACATCGCTGTATAGCGGTGATAATCTGCGCGTCGGTGCGGGCGCTCGTTATGTCGGGCGTCGGCCGGGTGATGCCGCCAACCGATTTTATCTGGATAACTATACGGTAGCGGATGCCTTTTTGGCTTATACGCTGCCAGTGAAGGGGCATCGGGTGAAATGGCAGCTCAACATCAAAAACCTGTTCGACAAAACCTATTATCCTTCCAGCGGCGGCAACTTACGTATTGCGGTGGGCGAGCCGCGTGAGGCAGTGCTGCGTGCCAGCGTGGATTTTTGATTGTGCCGCCAAGTCAGCCCGGCGGTGGGTTTCTGCCATCGGGCAAATTGGATTAAATAACCGATTGCCACAGGGGGGATAACGTGAGCCTGAAAATTCGTCTTGCACAACCGCAGGATATTGCGCCGTTGATGGCCATTGAACGTTCCGCCGCCGAGCTGTTTCGCTCATTGCCGCAATGGGCGTTTCTTGCTGATAGTGAAGGTTTGTCGGCTGAGCAACACGGCGAATTTATCCGCCAGCAGAGTGAGTGGTTGGCGCAAGACGGTACGGCGGTTGTTGGCTTCATTGCAGTACAGCGACACGACGATGCTTGGCACATTGCCGAGTTGTCAGTGGCGACAGACTACCAGCGGCGTGGAATCGGGCGTCAACTGCTGGCTAAGGTGATCGACGTCGCGCGGTGCGCCAGTGTGCCACAGTTAACGTTGACGACCTTTCGAAACGTACCGTGGAACGCGCCGTATTATTGTTCGCTGGGTTTTGAAACGATCGCCAGCACGGCGTTGTCTGCAACATTACGTTCGGTGATGGCGCATGAGGCAAAGCAGGGGCTGCCATTAGGAAGTCGCTGTGCCATGAACTTTACACTATCGTAAAAATTGAAATACACTCAGGTGGCGGTATGATGCAGCAATACCGCTACCGTGTGAACGGCGCCCTCTCGAATTGGCGCGTTAGACATGTACTCTACCGAGCATGATTGGCATTGCATAATGGCAGCAATCAGCGTTTGCTCATGCCTATGCAACGCCAAGTATGACGGGGATAAACCTCACCGCATAAGGGACACCACTAATGACACACACCATTTTCATGGTAGGCGCTCGCGGAGCAGGGAAAACCACCGTGGGCAGCGCGCTGGCGCAGGCGCTCGGTTATCAGTTCATCGATACCGATCTGTTTATGCAACAGAGCACCCAAATGAGCGTGGCGGAAATGGTCGAAAAGGAAGGGTGGCAGGGGTTCCGCCGGCGTGAAACCCTGGCTTTGCAGTCTGTGACGCAACCGTCAACCATTGTTGCCACCGGCGGTGGGGTGATATTAGCGGAAGAGAATCGCCGTTTCATGCAACAGCATGGCACGGTGATTTATCTGCGTTCGCCTGCTGATGTGTTGGCACAACGCTTGGCGGTAGCGCCTGAAGAGACGCAGCGCCCGACGCTGACCGGCCGCCCTATTGCTGAAGAAATGCTGGATGTGCTGGCCGCACGTGAGGCGCTATATCAGGATGCAGCCCATCATGTGCTCGATGGCACGGGCGATCCGCAGCAGGTGGTGTCACAGATTCTCAGCGTGTTACAGCGTGAAACCGTCAAATAAATAACCGCGCGGCGTAACGCCAAAACGCTGACGAAACGCGGCAATATACGTGCTGACATTGTCATAACCGACGTTAGCGGCTGCCGCCGTAATAGATTCACCGCGCGATAGCGCCT
This sequence comes from Serratia sp. NPDC078593, assembly GCF_050268245.1. Lineage (NCBI taxonomy): Bacteria > Pseudomonadati > Pseudomonadota > Gammaproteobacteria > Enterobacterales > Yersiniaceae > Serratia > Serratia sp. NPDC078593. Next base: position 23,582 of record NZ_JBNNGK010000016.1, read on the forward strand.
CCAATGAGCGAATGATGCGTGCCTGCTGTCGCCAGCGAACAAAGCTCATTCCCGTTTGTGCCATAAACAGGCGGCTCAGATTGCGCACACTTAGCCCCGCCCACTGGGCCCATTCGCTTTGCTGCCGCGAATGGGCCGGATCGTTAAGCAAAGCGCGGGCGATGTTCAACAATCGTTTATCTTGCGGTAGTGGCAGTTGCAATGCCGCTTGCGGTTCTCCCTGCATTTCTTCCAGCAAGACGCGCACCATACGTCGCTGTGCGTGATTGAGTGCCGGTGATGGAAACTGCGCGATCCGCTCAACCAAGGCTTGTGTGAGTTTACTGGCGAAGGTCAGTTGGGGCTGCGATGGTAGCCTTCTGCAATAGTGTGCTGGCAAATACAGACTCCATCCTTTGACCTCGCCGCAGGCTTGCGCCTGATGTCGGCAATGTGGCGGCAACCAACCAATGCTGCCGCAGGTCATCGCCCATTGCTGCTGTTCTGTTTCCAGTGCCATCATGCCGCGCGTCAGTAGATAAATTTGCCCATCTTGGTGCTGGTGCCACGCCGTGAGGTGTTTTTTCTCATGCTGAATAGCTGCGCTGTGTACTGTCATTATTTGGCCGATTAGCGTTATTTAATGTCCTGATACGGTTATTATGCCATCACATTGTTGGTTTAAGATCGGTGCATCGTGAAGTTTATTGGAGAACACCCATGCACAACTTATCTGCCTCAGAGATTGTCACCCAAGCGTTACGCCAGGTGGTAGCCTGCCAGCAACATCAACCGACGGTAATCGCTGCGTTTTTCGCGCAGGATTACCAGCAGTCTGTTGATGGTCACACCTTGGATTACCTGCAATTTGTGCAGCATATGGCATTGCTGAAACAGCTTACACGCAGCATGACCCTGAGGTTACTGGCGGTGGTGGCGCAGGGCGAAACGGTGTTCACGCATCATCGGGTCGCGGTCGAAAAGCGCGACGGCAGCCGTAGCGAAGTGCAAGTGTTGGCACACTTTACCGTTCGTGCTGGCCGCATTGTACGCTGTGATGAATTGACCCGATTGTTGTCTGGTGACGCAGCCGATGCTGATTTGGCATCACGAAGCTGACTGGCGATGTGCAGTGGTTGTCTATACTTGGCGGTAAGCTCACCCAACAGGAGATCGCTATGCCACAGAAACCACCTTATCCGCGTCAGGCGCACATCGTTACCGTCGATAAAGGAGAACCGGGAGGCCAGGTTCGCTGGTACGAATTGCGCGCAGATTTTCCGCAGCCCAATACGCTGATCAGTGAGCATCAAACGGAGCAGGAAGCCAAGGATGCTAAACGACGCTATGAGGATGAATCTTTAGGTGAATAAATAGCCACTGGTTATCCCCCCAGAGCCGGCGTCCTGCCGGTTCGCAGACGTGGCGACGGGATTATCGCGCTGTTGCCAATGTGATTCCCGCCGCTACTGACAGCAAGCAAGCTGAATGCCAACGTTACACACAGGGTGTCGCCGCATTTTACTCTGCGCCGCGATCGCATTTCACATTGAAAACCAGTGACAGCGCGGATGTTATCCACCAATATGGCTGTTCCATAAAGATAATTACGCGGGTGCAAGTCTATGCTGAATGTGAATGAGTATTTTGCCGGAAAAGTGAAATCAATCGGTTTCGACAGTGGCAGCATCGGTCGTACCAGCGTTGGGGTGATGGAAGAGGGGGAGTACACGTTCAGTACCGCCCAGCCTGAAGAAATGACGGTGATCACCGGTGCATTGAAAGTGCTGTTACCGGGCGCACCGGATTGGCAGGTGTTTATGCCGGGTGAGAAGTTCTTTGTGCCGGGGCACAGTGAGTTCAACGTACAGGTCGCCGACGCGACGGCGTATCTGTGCCGTTATTTGAGTAAGTAATTTAGCACGTCCTGTGGCGTGTTTATGGGCGCAAGCGTGTTGTTGCGCCCTTTGTTATGCTTTAACGCTGAGCTTCGCCACCCAGTGCTTCAATCATGTTCTGGATTAATGCCGCCAGCTCGCTGGTCATTAAAATAAAGTCGGCATCGAAACGTTGTGCAACGTCCTCACGCTCGATGTCATCGTTTTGCTCACGCAACGCATCGGCAAACTTCAGTCGCTTCAGCGAGCCATCATCAGCAATGACCAACTGAATTCGCTCTTGCCAATCTACCGCCAGTTTCGTGACCAATTTGCCTGCTTCGATGTGTACCGCGATTTCGTCGCTGATCAGGTTCTGTTTTTTGCAGCGAATCACGCCGCCATCTTCCAGGATCGCTTTCAGTTCCGCTTCATCCTGAATGATAAAACCGGCTGGCAGTTCACCGGAGCGTACCCACTCGGTTAGCGTTAGCTCAATCGGGCTTTCCAGGGTTAATGGCACCACCGGCAGTGATCCCAAACTTTTACGCAGCAAGGCCAGCGTATCTTCGGCGCGTTTGGCGCTGGCGGCATCAACCATAATTAAGCCGTTCACGGTATCGATCCACATAAACGTTTGATTAAAGCGGCTAAACGCGCGCGGCAACAGGCTGTGCAGCACTTCGTCTTTTAGCGAGTCTTTTTCGGTTTTTTTCAGCTTGCGGTGCTGCTCGCCTTCCAGCTTGTCGATTTTTGCTTGTAATTCTTGTTTGATCACCGGCGAAGGCAGAATTTTTTCTTCTTTACGTGCGCAGATGATGATCTGGCCGTTAACGGTGTGGGTGAGCGCATCGCTGTGAGAACCCATTGGGGATACCCAGCCGGTTTTCGCCATATCCTGGCTGCCACAAGGCGTAAAGGAGAAAGCGCTGAGCTGTTTTTCCATTTCATCCGCATTTAGCGCAACCTCGCGGCTTAAACGGTAAACCATCAAATTCTTAAACCACAGCATAATGTTATCCCCGGCAGGGCGTGCTTTTCGCACGCTAATTCATCAAAAGCAGGGCGGCATGATACCCAATTGACGCTGAAAAATCGCCTCATTCCTCCGATTTGCGTGGAGGGGGGGATTACGGCACACTCGGCGTCTCTGGATGTCGGTTGCGTTGCGCATTGAGGAGATAAACGTGCGTATTGGTATTGATTTAGGTGGAACGAAAATTGAAGTCATTGCCTTGGCGAATGATGGTCGTGAGTTGTTTCGTCATCGCGTCGCGACACCGAGGGAAGATTATCAACAAACGCTGCGGGCGATTACCGGGCTGGTGAAGATGGCGGAGGATCACACGGGCGAGCGGGGGTCCGTTGGCGTCGGGATCCCCGGCACGTTGTCGCCGTTTAGCGGCTTGGTGAAAAACGCCAACTCAACCTGGCTCAACGGCCAGCCGCTGGATAAAGATCTGTCGGCCATGTTGCAACGTGACGTGCGTTTGGCGAATGACGCCAATTGCCTGGCGGTGTCGGAAGCCACCGATGGTGCGGGGGCGGGCCAGCATGTGGTGTTTGCGGTGATTATTGGCACCGGCTGCGGTGCGGGTGTGGCGATCGACGGTCAGGTGCATGTGGGCGGCAATGGCATCGCTGGGGAGTGGGGGCATAATCCGCTGCCGTGGCTGGATGATGACGAGTTGCGCTTTCGTCGCGAAGTGCCGTGCTATTGCGGTAAACCGGGCTGCATCGAAACCTTTATCTCCGGGACGGGCTTTGCGACGGATTATGCACGCCTGAGCGGCAACACGCTGAAGGGGCACGAGATCATGGCGTTGGTGGCGCAACAGGATCCTTTGGCTGAGCTGGCGATGAGCCGCTATGAAATGCGTTTGGCCAAGTCGTTGGCGCACGCGATCAATCTGTTCGATCCCGATGTGGTGGTGTTAGGGGGCGGCATGAGTAACGTCGAGCGTTTGTACCAGACCGTACCGCAATGGGTAAAGCCTTGGGTCTTTGGCGGTGAGTGTGAAACGCCAATCCGCAAAGCGATCCACGGTGATTCCAGCGGTGTGCGCGGTGCGGCATGGCTGTGGCCGCAGCGCTAAACGCGAGTGGGCTGATGGGGCAGCCCCTCAAGGTGTTTTTACTTCGCTCTCGCTGCGTACCCTTTCGATATGAATGGTTAAGAACATCATTTCTTCGCGCGTAAGCCGATGTTGATAGTGCTTCTCAATGTGTTGATTGATTTTTTCGGCACAGGCGAATGACTCACGGTAGGTGTCTTTCACCACCTGATATAATGCGTCATCTTCGCTGTCGACATAATTCTTTCCTAGCAGGCGCTGAGCGAAGAATTTCAAATGCGTGACAAATCGGTGGTAGCTCAGCGCTTCTTCGTTGTAATCAAAACGAAAATGGTATTTGACGATATTGAGAATTTCTTGCATCACGCGCGTGATATGCAGGGTATTTTGCATATCGTCATTAAGCTGCGCATTCACCAGATGCAGCGCGATAAAACCGGCTTCATCTTCCGGTAATGTCACCTCTAACCGTTGTGCAATCAGCACCAGCGCTTCCCGTCCGACGGCAAACTCGTGTGGGTAGAGTTTTTTGATCTCCCACAACAGAGCATTACGGATGTCCATGCCTTTGGCATGGCGCTGTAGCGCGAAGTGGATGTGATCGGTCAGCGTGATGTAAACGATGTTGTGCAACTTGCCCGGCAAGCGTTCACGCGCCAAAGTAATAATTTTGTCGGTGGTGGTGAGACAGGCCAGCGGGATTTCTGCCAATAGCGCTTTGTAACGTTCACCGAGCTCTCCGCTGCTGAGGGTAAAAACCTTCTCGATCAGGCTTTCATCCACCGCATCGCCCACTTTCTTTTTAAAGCCGATCCCGCGGCCCATGACGACCGTTTCTTCCTGCCGATCGTCGAGGGTGATGATTACGTTATTATTGAGTATTTTCTCGATTTTCATAGCATTCCCCGGCGTTTCGGCCAGCTAAAAGCAAAAAAACCTGACATCCAAGATAATCCTGGAGGTCAGGTTTTGCCTGTCAATACAGTGACAATCCTGTTATTGAACGCATGATAACCGTTCTTTGTGAGCGCTCAACGCCTTTCGCGAAGGAGTGCCGTGGCGATCACACTTCTGCTATGTGCTGATGGGATCACTCAACCCGATACTGTGCTTCGAGCCGGCTGATGCCCAGCCCGTTGACCTTTTTCACTTTTATTTGTACCGGAATGCGCTCTTTCATGGCTTCGACGTGACTGATGACACCAATGGTCTTGCCAGAGGCGTTAAGACTGTCGAGCGCATCCAGTGCGGTGTCCAGCGTTTCGGCGTCAAGCGTGCCGAAACCCTCGTCGAGAAATAACGAGTCAATGCTGGTTTTATGGCTGACCAAATCAGACAGCGCTAAGGCCAGCGCCAGGCTGACCAAGAAGCTCTCCCCTCCCGACAGCGTGCGGGTATCGCGTAATGCATCGGCCTGCCAGGTGTCGACCACTTGTAACTCCAGCGCATCACTGGTTTTGCGTTGCAACAAATAGCGGCCATGCAGGCGGCCAAGCTGGTTGTTAGCCAGATACACCAGATGATCGAGCGTTAATCCCTGAGCAAACTTGCGGAATTTATCGCCTTCTTTCGAACCGACCAACTGATTGAGTAGGCTCCAGTCGTCATAGTGCTGCTGACTTTCGGCTATTTGTGCGAAAAGCGCCTGTTGCTGATTGCGGCGCAGGGCATCGCTTTCTAACTGATTACGCAGTTCGCCCTGCCGCTGTTGTAACACCTTCAACTGCTGCATCAAGGCTTGCTGCTCGTTGGTCAACATGTGCGGATCAATGCTGGTTTCATCCAGGCCAGCAGGACGCTGCTGTTGATGATGGGCTAAGGTTTGTTCTGCCTGCGCTAACAGGGCGCTGGCTTCTACCCAGCGTTGCTGCAATTGTTCTTTGTGCTGTTGCAATTGCTGGCGCTGGGCATCGTCCAGTAGGGCCGCCGTGAAAGCAGCCTCGTCGCTGAACTCGCTGGCAGCCAGCCCCTGAACCCACTGCTCTTCGGCCTGCTGTAAACGTTCCGCCCATTGTGCCAACTGTTGTTGCAGCCCCGCCAATTGGCCACTTAACCGATCGCGTTGCTCCTGCGCCGACTGTAATTGTTGGTTGGCTAGCGTGGTGGCTTGCTCGCCGGCCGCCTGCTGTTGACGCAGTTGCTCACGAACTTGGGCTATCTGTCGTTCGCCAAACAGTGCCGTTCGTTGCGTCCGTAACGTGGTGAGGTTTTCTTCATTTTGCTGCCATTGTTGTTGGAGCCGCTGTTGCTGTTGTTGGTGATCGGCGAAGTTCTTTTCTAACAGGCTGAAGCGTTCGTTAAGCAGCGCAGCGTGCTGTTGCTTCTGCTGCTGTTCGGTTTGCAGATTGGCTAAGGCATCTTTGGCCTGTTGCACCGCTTGTACGGCTAATTCATGTTGAGCAAGCCGTTGCTGGCCTTCACGCTCCTCGCTGTCGCAGCGGTGTAACCAGTCGTTCAGGCGTTCGCTATCCTGTAAACCAAAATCAAGCGCCAGCGGCTCAGCCAATTGTTGCCAGCTTTGCTGATGTGCGGCCAACTGTTGTTCATCTTGGGTGATGGCTTGCTGTTGTCGCTGTTGCTGCTGTTGCAGGTTGTCATACTGTGCACGCAGTTCAACGCCCTGTTTTTGCAAGGCGTCGGTCTGTGTTTTTAGCTGCTCAAGACGCTGTGCTGTTTCAGATGGCGCTATCGCCTGATACTGCTCAACCGCCGGGTGTTGTGTTGCGCCGCACAGCGGGCAAGGCGTGTTAGTTTGCAAGCGGGCGCGTTCGGCCTCTAGGCTAACAATGCGCTGTTCCAACTCGAGCGTTTTTTCAACCTCGGCCTGATGGGCTTTTTGTTGTTTATATTGCTGGCGAACCTGTTCCAGTTGCGGTGCTAGTTGTGCCAACTGTTGTGTACCCGCCTGCAACTCTTGCCGCTGTTGCTCCACCCGTTTGAGCGTTTGTTGTGAGAGCGAAGCAAGCGTAAACAGCTGCTGCCGTGCCGGACGCAGTTCACTGAGCTTTGCTAATCGCAGACGCAGCGCGGCCAACGGCACCTGTGCTTCCAGCGCGTGATGTTGTTGCTGTTGGGTGGTTAACGCCTGGCTAAGTTGCTCAAATTTACGCTGATGTTGTTGCGCCTGCTCTGCCAACTGGCTGCGCTGAGTGTTTAATTGTGCCAGCGTATGCTGGTGCTCTTTACCCTGTTGTTCGGCGCTGCTCAACGCCTGCTTGAGTTCTGTCCGGCTGTGATCTAATTGCGCGATCTGATTATCGAGCGGCAACACCTGTTCATCGATCAATTGTTGCTGTTGCAGACGGTATTGCGCCTGTTTTTGCTGTTCGGCTCGTGCCTGTTCGAGCGCCTGTTGTAACGGTGCCAACTGCGCGTTTTGCAACTGATATTGTTGGTTCAGTTGCGTAATCTGTTGTTGCAACGCCTGGTGCTCGCTACGACAACGCTGCCGTTCGTTAAGCAATGGCCGTAGCTTTTCGGCCGGTTCACTGCGTGCTAACGCTTGCAATTGCGGTTCAGCCTGCGCTTGCTGTTGTTGCACGACGCTCAGCCGTTGTTGATATTCGTGTTGTTTCTGTTGCGCCTGTTGCCATTGTTGCAGCCAGTTAATGGCTTGCTGGCGCTGTTGCGCCTGCTGGCTGAGATCATTTTCTTCATGGCTGAGTGCGCTTAGCTGCGCTTCCCGCTGTTGGCGCTGCTCGTCATTTAACAGTTCAATGCCGCTGGCGCGTTGGTGTAACGCATCCAGCTCCAGTTTGGCTTGCTTATGTTGTTCAAAGACGCGTTCAGATAACTGACCGTAAATTTCGGTGCCGGTCAACTCTTCCAGTAATTCGGCACGATCGTTGGCAGCGGCGTTGAGAAAGGCGGCAAATTGCCCTTGTGAGAGCATCATCGATTTGGTGAAGCGGCCAAAATCCAAACCGGTGATCGCGGCGATCAGATCCAGTTTGTCGCGCACTTTATCGGCAATAATCTTGCCGTCGGCTAGCAACGCCAGTTCTACTTTTGGGGCTTGTAAATTGCCGTTGGGATCGTTTTTGGCCCGGCGTTGGCTCCAGAACGCGCGATAACCGACGCCTTTGACCTCAAATTCGACCTCAGCCAACGACTCGGCGGTGTGGCGCGTCATCAGTTCATTTTGGCTGGGCGAGACGTGCAAGCGCGGAGTTTGGTGGTACAACGCCAAACAAACGGCGTCGAGCAGCGTCGTTTTTCCTGCCCCGGTCGGGCCGGTAATCGCGAACAGACCGTTGCTGGCGAACGGCTCTACACCAAAGTTGATTTTCCATTCGCCCTGGAGCGAGTTGAGGTTTTTTAGCCGTAAACTCAGGATCTTCATGCGGAGGGGGCCTCATCTTGCTGTACGGCGTCCACCGTTTGTTGGAACAGGTGACGTAGCCGTTCGCGGCGCGCTTCAGCCATGTCGCTTTCCAGCGCCAGCCGTCGCTCAAACACGTCATTAACGCTCAGTTCGTTCAACGTTTCTTTGTCTTGCTGGGCGATAGCCAGGCGGCGTTGTTCTTTGCTACGGCGTAATAACACCACGTCGACAGGCAGTTCATCGGTCAGTGCTTGAATGCGTCGTTGGATGTCGCTCAGGTAATCTTGCGTTGCCACCTCAATATCCAGCCACACCGGTCGCTCGCCGGTATAATCGGCGAACTGCCGCAATTGTTGCTCGATCTGCGCTAAATCCCCTTTGATCAATTGCATCGGCTGGAATATAGGGATTTCAAGCGGCGTCACCTGCTGCAATATGCCATCAGCGAAGTCCACCATAAACACGCTTTTGGCTTTGCCTACCTCATCAAAACTGAGAGGGATCGGTGAACCGCTGTAACGAATATGTGTGCTTTTCGCCACCTGCTGCGCACGGTGTATGTGCCCGAGCGCGATGTAATCCGCCGGTGGGAAGGCCTGCGCTGGGAAGGCATCCAGCGTGCCGATGTAAATATCGCGCACGGAATCTGAGGTGGTGACGCCAACGGTGGTCAGGTGGCCGGTAGCGACAATCGGCAGCGCGCCGCCTAGCGCATCTCGGCGTGCACAGGCCGCGTGATACAACCGTTGATAATGGGCGGCGATGGCGGTTTGCAACGCGGCCTGTTTTTCCCCGCCGGATTCGCCTGCGCGGCTGGTCAGCAAATCGCGTGGCCGCAGGAATGGAATCGCGCACAGCACTGCGCCAGGTTGGCCGTTGCGCTGGTTCAGCACGACTAGCTGTTGTTCCGGTTCAGCCTGCACATTGGCAACGACGGTAGTATTCAGGCAGGAAAGCAATTCGCGTGATTCATTCAGGGTTGCCACGGAGTCGTGGTTACCGCCCAGCACCACCAGTTGGCAGCCGGTTCGCTGGAGTTGCACCACAAAGCGGTTATATAACTCGCGTGCGTAGCTCGGGGGCGAGCCGGTATCGAACACATCGCCAGCGACAATCAGCGCATCGACCTGCTGTTGCGCGATTTGTTGAATAAGCCAATCGAGAAAGGCCTGATGCTCGGCGGCGCGGCTTTTGGTAAAAAAGTACTGGCCAAGGTGCCAGTCAGAGGTATGAATCAGACGCATATACCCTTCATCTTTCAAGTGGCAGGTGTATTGGCAGGTGCGTTGGCGGCTGTCATTAAGCCCAACCGGTGACGGAGGCCCTGGCCTAGTAACGAGCGGCTTGCGAGCTCACCGACGCGTTGTTAACCGCGCCGTCATCGATTCATTGTTCTGTGGATGCCGCCCTGCACCGCGAAATCTATTGGGGGTAGAGGTTCGCCCAACGATCATAAAATTCCAATGATTATAAAGGTGTTGCTCGCGGCTGTCGTCGGCCATTGATTATGACGGCCAGATGATTATTCTGTGAACAGGAAACTATTTGCCTGCAACATGAGTGGCGGTTGGGCTATTTTTTCATAAATCTGTCATAAAACTGACGCATAATGACATCCGCAATCAAATCGTGATCGCTATACCCAAAATCATTCAGATGGCATCGCAGCGGCAATGCCGTGGTTAGCCCTCCACGGGGCGCGCAACGGCGGCCAAAAACGAGGCGGTCAGAAATATGACGGGTAAACACATTGACAGGATTGACGATGACTAGACGCATATTGGTGGTGGAAGACGAAGCGCCGATTCGTGAGATGGTGTGTTTTGTGTTGGAACAAAATGGTTACCAACCGTTGGAAGCCGAAGATTACGACAGCGCTGTGACGCGCTTGTCTGAGCCGTTTCCTGATTTGGTGTTACTCGACTGGATGTTGCCCGGTGGTTCCGGCATTCAATTCATCAAACACATGAAGCGTGAGGCGCTCACCCGTGATATTCCGGTGATGATGCTGACGGCACGCGGCGAAGAAGAAGATCGGGTACGTGGTTTGGAAGTGGGTGCGGATGACTACATTACGAAACCGTTCTCACCGAAAGAGTTGGTGGCACGTATTAAAGCCGTCATGCGCCGCATTTCACCGATGGCGGTGGAAGACGTGATTGAAATGCAAGGCCTGAGTTTGGATCCTTCCTCGCATCGGGTCATGGCCAATGAACAAGCGCTGGATATGGGGCCGACCGAGTTTAAACTGTTGCATTTCTTTATGACCCATCCAGAACGTGTCTATAGCCGCGAACAGTTGCTTAATCACGTTTGGGGCACTAACGTTTATGTGGAAGACCGTACCGTTGACGTGCACATCCGCCGTTTGCGCAAGGCGCTGGAGAGCAGTGGCCATGACAAGATGGTTCAAACCGTTCGGGGCACCGGTTACCGGTTCTCAACGCGCTACTAAACGCGCAGCGCTGGAGAACTTACCGTGTTAGAACGTCTTTCCTGGAAGAGGCTGGCTCTCGAGCTGGCTCTTTTTTGTTTGCCTGCGTTATTGCTGGGGCTGATTGTCGGTTATCTCCCTTGGCTGCTGTTAGCGGCGGTGTTGGCGGCGCTGGTGTGGAATTTTTACAATCAACTTAAACTCTCCCATTGGCTGTGGGTTGACCGCAGCATGACCCCTCCGCCCGGCCGTTGGAGCTGGGAACCGCTATTCTATGGGCTTTATCAGATGCAGCAGCGCAACCGGCGGCGGCGGCGCGAGTTGGCTTTGCTGATCAAACGTTTTCGCAGCGGCGCAGAATCGCTGCCTGACGCCGTGGTGATGACCACGGAAGACGGTAATATCTTCTGGTGTAACGGGTTGGCGCAGCATTTACTGGGTTTTCGCTGGCCGGAAGATAACGGCCAGCACATTCTGAACCTGCTGCGTTATCCTGAGTTCAGCAATTATCTGCAACAGCAGGCGTTTTCGCACCCGCTGACGCTGCAATTAAACAACGACCATTTCGTCGAATTTCGCGTCATGCCCTATTCGGAGGGGCAATTGTTGATGGTAGCGCGTGATGTCACCCAAATGCGGCAATTGGAGGGCGCGCGGCGTAACTTCTTCGCGAATGTCAGCCATGAATTGCGTACGCCGTTGACGGTGCTGCAAGGCTACTTGGAAATGATGAATGACGAAGAATTAGACGGCTCACTGCGGGGCAAAGCGCTGAACACGATGCAGGAGCAGACCAAACGTATGGACGGGTTGGTGAAACAGCTTCTGACGCTGTCACGTATCGAAGCCGCACCGATTATTGATATGAATGAAAAGGTGGATGTGCCGCTGATGCTGCGGGTATTGCAGCGCGAAGCGCAATCGCTGAGCGGCGGCCAGCATGAGATTAGCTTTCGCGTTAATGAGGCGCTGAAGGTATTTGGTAATGACGATCAGCTACGCAGCGCGGTGTCCAACCTGGTGTATAACGCGGTCAACCACACGCCAGCGGGGACGCATATCGAAGTGAGCTGGCAAAAAACGCCATTTGGTGCGCAGTTTCAGGTGAGCGATGACGGGCCGGGCATTACCGCTGAGCATATACCGCGCTTAACCGAACGCTTTTATCGCGTCGATAAGGCGCGTTCACGCCAGACGGGGGGCAGCGGATTGGGGTTGGCGATCGTTAAACATGCGCTTAGCCACCACGATACTCGGTTGGAGGTGCTGAGCGAGCCGGGCATCGGCACTCGCTTCATCTTTACCTTACCTAACCGCTTGATTGTTCCTGAAGCTTTATCAGAGAATGCGCTGAAAAACTAACGCGTGAGGCGATGGGATGCGATGGATTCAAGGATTGTGGCTTTGCCTGGCGCTGTTATGCAGCCGTGGTGCGCTCGCGCAATCTGACGGCATGTTGGCGGGCAATCTATCCAGCGTGGGTTCCGATACCTTGGCCAATTTAATGGCCCTGTGGGCGCAGGATTTTAGCCAGCATTACCCCAATATTAACCTGCAAATTCAGGCGGCGGGTTCATCGACTGCGCCGACCGCATTGGCCGCCGGTGCGGCACAGTTGGGGCCGATGAGCAGACCGATGAAGGCCGCCGAACTGGCGGCGTTTGAGCATCGCTATGGCTATGCACCGCTGGCGGTGCCCGTTGCCGTAGATGCGTTGGTGGTGCTGGTGCATCAGGATAATCCACTGCGCGGTCTTAACTTGCATCAACTCGATCAACTCTTCTCCGCTACGCGCCGTTGCGCACAAGCCGCACCGTTACAACGTTGGGGGCAGCTTGGCCTGAACGGCGGGTGGACGCAGCGTAGCATACAGCGTTTTGGCCGCAATTCGGCCTCCGGCACTTACGGCTATTTCAAGCTGCGTGCCCTGTGTGGGGGGGATTTCATGGCGCAAGTGAATGAGCTTCCCGGCTCGGCTTCCGTTGTACAGGCGGTGGCAGGTTCACTGAATAGCGTGGGCTACGCCAGTATTGGTTTCCGCGCCAGTGGCGTTCGTCTGATACCGCTGGCAGAAAAGGGCGAGGAATATATCGCACCGACCGAAAGCAATGTGCGCAATGGCCGCTATCCTTTGGCGCGTTATCTCTATATCTACGTGAATAAAGCGCCAAATCGGCCGCTTGAACCGTTGACGGCCGCTTTCCTCGATCGGGTTTTGTCAGAGCAAGGACAAAATCTGGTCAATCATGACGGCTATTTGCCCCTGCCGCAGGCGATGGTGCATAAAACGCGCCAGGTCTTGGGATTGAACTGATCCTTCAGGTGGCGTAATTGGCACCATGATGAGTTTTATTCAACACCCGTGAAAATTTCTCCGTTGCTGTCGAGCAGACCGCATGACAGGATAATTTTAGAGCTTTGGATGTCTGGATGTCTAGTTGTAACCCAGCGTAATCATTCAACTTTTAAATTATTAAAGCAGAAGTGATACACCGTCTGCTTGTCACCGGAGTCAAAACTATGTGCACTTGCCATCACGCTTTTCGCGCCGACGTTGTTGGTAGCCTGTTACGCCCTGAGCCGCTGAAAACCGCCCGCCAGCAGTTTCAGCGTGGCGAAATCGATACGCCTCAACTGCGTGCAATAGAAGATGAACAAATCCGTTTAGCCGTTGAAAAACAGCAGGCGCTTGGCCTAGCGGTTGTCACCGATGGTGAATTGTGCCGCGCGTGGTGGCACTTTGATTTCTTCGAAGGACTGAACGGTGTTGAAGGCTATGAGGCCGAACAGGGCATCCAGTTCAACGGGATACAAACGAAAGCGCGGAGCATCAATGTTGTCGGCAAGCTGGGCTTTAATCCGCAGCACCCGATGTTGGCAGACTTCCGATTTTTGTGTTCGATCGCCGATGACGCGTTGCCGAAAATGACCATTCCAAGCCCCAGCGTGCTGCATTTTCGGGGTGGGCGTAAAGCGATCGACAGCCAGGTTTATCCGCAGTTAGACAGTTATTTTGACGATTTGGCGCAAACCTATCGCGATGCGATCGCCGCATTTTATCAGGCCGGCTGCCGCTATTTACAATTGGATGACACGGTCTGGGCTTATTTATGTTCCGATGAGCAACGCCGTCTGATTCGCGAGCGTGGTGATGATCCCGATCGTCTGGCACAGATTTACGCCGATGTATTAAATGCTGCTATTGCCGGGAAACCGGATGATTTGACCATCGGTTTGCACGTTTGTCGCGGCAATTTCCGCTCCACCTGGATCTCGGAAGGTGGCTATGAACCGGTGGCAGAAATTTTGTTCGGTCAGGTGAATATCGATGCCTTCTTCCTCGAATACGATAATGCGCGTTCGGGTGGTTTCGAGCCATTGCGCTTTATCAAACCGGGTAAACAGCAGGTGGTGTTGGGATTGATCACCACCAAGAATGGTGAGTTAGAAAACCCCGAACAGGTGAAACAGCGGTTGGAAGAAGCAGCGCAATTTGTCGATCGTCGGCAATTATGTTTGAGCACCCAATGTGGTTTTGCATCGACGGAAGAGGGCAACAGCCTAAGTGAGCAACAGCAATGGGAGAAGTTACGCAGCGTAGTGAATATTGCTGAACAGGTTTGGTCGTGAGCGGAAGCAGCGGCGTTTCCGCGCGGTAATTTGACGAATCATGGCGTTTTCGCGCGGTGATTAACGCTTTGTTTCACGTTTCGTGAGTTGATTGTTTAAAAATAATACAAATCATGTAGGGTATATTTCCTAATGACCAATATGATCGACTGGTGACGAAAGTTTATCTGGTCGATCACTCTGCTTTTTATCGTGCGCCTTGCCTTTCAACGCTATAAACGATTTACTTACACCCCGTTGTCGGACTAATCCTCCATTTTATAACTTCTAAAACTTTGCCCATCATCAAGCGTGGTTACTTTCCGCATTAAGGTCGAAACGCCGGATTGGTGCGTTTTTTATTCTTATAGCGCTTGCGATGAATGGCTAGCCGACAACCCGGTGGAGCGATGTGCTCCATGCTAACAGACCTTTTTTTTTCATTTGAACAGGCAACACGACATCGTATGAGTCATCGTTTAACGTCAAAAGATATTCTGGCATTAGGTTTTATGACCTTTGCCTTATTCGTCGGGGCTGGGAACATTATTTTCCCGCCGATGGTGGGTTTGCAGTCCGGTGAGCACGTCTGGACTGCGGCGCTTGGTTTCTTGGTTACCGCCGTGGGTTTGCCGGTGCTAACGGTGGTTGCGCTGGCGCGCGTCGGTGGCGGTATTGATGCCCTGAGCACACCGATCGGCCGTAAAGCGGGCTTGCTGCTGGCGACGGTCTGTTATCTGGCCGTTGGCCCACTGTTTGCGACCCCGCGTACCGCAACGGTTTCTTTTGAAGTGGGGATCGCGCCGTTGACCGGTGATAGCGATATGGCACTGTTGATTTACAGTCTGGTGTATTTTGCATTGGTGATTGCTATTTCGCTTTATCCCGGTCGTCTGCTGGATACCGTCGGTCATTTTTTGGCACCGCTGAAAATCGTTGCGCTGGGTGCATTGGGTGTGGCGGCGCTGGTATGGCCGGCGGGTTCACCCATTCCGGCCACTGACATCTATCAGAACGTACCGTTCTCTTCAGGTTTCGTTAATGGCTACCTGACGATGGACACCTTAGGGGCAATGGTATTTGGCATCGTGATCGTTAACGCTGCGCGATCGCGTGGGGTGAAAGACGCAGGCTTGCTGACCCGTTACACCATTTTTGCGGGCTTGATCGCCGGTATCGGTCTGACACTGGTTTATCTGAGCCTGTTCAAACTGGGTTCCGGTAGCGGTGTATTGGTACCTGATGCGACTAATGGCGCGGTGATCTTGCATGCTTACGTGCAAAATACGTTTGGTGGTTTGGGGAGCTTCTTCCTGGCGGCGTTGATCTTTATCGCCTGCATGGTGACAGCGGTTGGCTTGACCTGCGCCTGTGCGGAATTTTTTGCACAATATTTGCCGTTCTCCTATAAAACGCTGGTTTTCATTTTGGGTCTGTTCTCAATGTTGGTGTCCAACTTGGGGTTAAGCCATTTGATCCATATATCAATACCGGTACTGACCGCGATTTATCCGCCGTGTATTGTCTTGGTCATACTGAGTTTTACGCTGCGTATGTGGAACAGCGCACCACGCGTGATCGCGCCGGTGATGCTCGTAAGCCTGTTGTTTGGTATCCTTGATGCGGTGAAAGCGTCAAGTTTCCAGCACCTGTTGCCGGCTTGGAGTGCTCACTTGCCACTGGCAGAACAAGGGCTGGCCTGGTTGCCGCCTTCGGTACTGATGCTGGTGTTGGTCATGATTTACGATCGGGTTATTAACCGCGCTGAAGTCACGGCACAGCAATAACCAAGCGGTCTGAATAGTGGGCCACGGACTTGTCCGTGGCTTTTTTGCGTATAAGAACACAGGTCTTTAAATGCAACAGGAAACAACCTCTCCCCCTCCCGCGAATAAACTCAAACGTGGCCTGAGTACGCGTCATATTCGCTTTATGGCGCTAGGATCGGCGATCGGCACCGGATTGTTTTATGGCTCGGCGGACGCTATCCGTATGGCGGGCCCCAGCGTACTGTTAGCTTATTTGATTGGCGGTATTGTCGCCTTCATTATCATGCGTGCGCTGGGTGAGATGTCGGTGAATAATCCGCAAGCCAGCTCTTTCTCGCGCTATGCGCAGGATTATCTTGGGCCAATGGCCGGGTATATCACCGGCTGGACCTACTGTTTTGAAATTCTGATTGTTGCGATCGCTGATGTGACCGCGTTCGGGATTTATATGGGCGTGTGGTTCCCGGACGTGGCGCATTGGGTCTGGGTGCTCAGTGTCGTGCTGATTATCGGTGCGATTAACCTGATGAGCGTCAAAGTGTTCGGTGAGTTGGAGTTTTGGTTCTCGTTCTTTAAAGTTGCCACCATTATCATCATGATTGCGGCCGGTATTGGCATTATCTTTTGGGGAATCGGCAACGGTGGTCAGGCGACAGGCATTCACAATCTGTGGAGTCACGGCGGCTTCTTCAGTAACGGTTTTATTGGCATGATTTTGTCACTGCAACTGGTGATGTTTGCCTACGGCGGTATTGAAATCATTGGTATTACGGCCGGTGAAGCGCAAGATCCGAAAAAATCGATACCGAAAGCCATTAATTCGGTGCCGTGGCGCATTTTGGTGTTTTATGTCGGTACGCTGTTCGTGATTATGTCGATTTATCCGTGGAACCAGGTTGGAACTAACGGCAGCCCATTTGTGCTGACCTTCCAGCATATGGGGATTACCGTGGCGGCGGGTATTCTTAACTTCGTGGTGATCACCGCCTCGCTGTCGGCGATTAACAGCGATGTGTTTGGCGTGGGTCGCATGCTGCATGGCATGGCCGAACAAGGTCATGCCCCAAAAATGTTTAGCAAAGTCTCTAAGCGCGGTATTCCGTGGGTCACCGTGCTGGTGATGATGGCGGCATTACTGATTGCGGTCTATCTCAACTACATCATGCCCGAAAGCGTGTTCTTGGTGATCGCGTCATTGGCGACTTTTGCCACCGTTTGGGTGTGGATTATGATTTTGTGTTCGCAGATCGCTTTCCGTCGTCGGCTGAGCCAAGATCAGGTTAAGAAATTAGCGTTCCCACTGCGTGGGGGCATCTTTACTTCGGCGATTGCCATTATTTTCTTGGTCTTCATCATTGGCTTGATTGGCTACTTCCCGACTACCCGCGTGTCGCTGTACGTTGGGTTGATCTGGGTGGCGGTGCTGTTGGTGGGGTACGGGATCAAGGTTAATCGTCAGAAACGACGCTTGGTTAACGCGTAAGCCCGCACAGCGTCGCGGGTGTTTAGTTCGTAGGGGCGTGGCTTATACCGCGCCCTTTCATTTTCTTATTACATTCTGTTCGGTGAGTCTCTTTCGGCCAAAGATGTGTTGGCCTCGAGTTGGTCGACGGTGGTTTAGCGGCGTTCCTCAACGTCGTCATTGCCACCGGAGGCTCGCGTCTCAAGCGGCTGATAACGGCTGCACAGCCTGCTTTCCTCAGCATCATTGCGTGAGCAACGTGTCAACGCTTCCCTGATATCCAGCATATGGCTGCTCAACGCGCTCAGTGCAAGCTGTAACCTGTTGCTCATGTGCGCTTCGTCTAGGCTGGCACTGTGCAGACAACCGAGAAATAGCAGCGTTGCCAATACATTCAGTAACCGGTGTTGGTGTTTTTTCAGCAATTACGCGCCTCCTATGATGCATAGCAAGCACCTATTAAGGCCGTTTTTACCGTGAAAGAGAAGGGGGGAGATACATCAGCTGGCAATCAGAGCAGGATAATTACCAGCTGAAATAATTACGTCAAGTTAGGTCAGGAAATAGCAGCGGTTTGACGCTGTTCACTTAACATTGAGCGCATATCATTGCCCGTTGGCGTTTGGTGGACACGTAAATCAAATTCGCTAATTATCGCCAAGATATGGTCGAAAATGTCTGACTGGATACTTTCATATTGCGCCCACACAGTCGTGTTGGTGAATGCATAAATTTCCAGCGGCAGACCTTCCGGAGTTGGTGCCATCTGGCGCACCATCAGTGTCATATTCTGGTGAATGTTAGGGTGGTTACGCAGATAAGCCTCAAGATAGGCACGCAGTGTCCCCAGGTTGGTCAAACGGCGGCCGTTGAGCGGTGAGCTGAGATCCCACTGCGTTTGCTGGTTGTATTCGCTCAGCTCCTGCGTCTTATCGTTAAAATACGCATGCAACAGTGGGTTGCGATTGAGGCGTTGCTGTTCCTGTTCCGAAAGGAAATGCACGCTGGTGGTATCGATATTGATACTGCGTTTGATACGGCGGCCACCCGACTCTGACATTGAACGCCAGTTTTTAAATGAGTCAGAAATCAGCGCGTAGGTTGGAACGGTGGTAATGGTGTTGTCCCAGTTACGTACTTTCACCGTGGTCAGGCCGATGTCGATAACCGCGCCGTCTGCACCATATTTCGGCATCTCCAGCCAATCGTCTAGCTTAAGCATGTCATTGGCGGAGAGCTGAATACCGGCGACCAGCCCCAAGATCGGATCTTTGAACACCAACATTAACACCGCGGTCATTGCGCCCAATCCACTGAGCAACAATAGCGGCGATTTGCCCATCAGCAGCGATACGATCATGATACCGATCAGGATAGCGGCGATTAATTTGATCCCTTGGAAGATGCCGCGCAGTGGCAGTTGATCCGCTATTGGGCTTTTACGCAGGATAGCCAATAGGGTGTCGAGCAACGAAAACAGCGTCAGCAGGGCGAAAGCCATGATCCACACTTGGGCGGCGGTGACGATAATCGCCTGTATCTGGCTGGCGTTATGCAGCCACAACAGCGCTTGGATATTGATGATGACGCCTTGTAATAACAGCGCGAAGCGTTGGAACAGTTTGTACTTTGTTAGTGCCTGCTGCCAGACACGCTGCGACTTTTCACCGCGCCGTTGAATCGCCGTCAAGACCACCCGGTGTAGCACTAAGTGGATCACCACAGATATCAGAACGATCAGTCCCAACACCATAATCAGTGACATCATGTCAGTAAGTTCAATACCAAATTTTTCTAGCCATTGGGCAATCCATTGTTGCATTCCAACTCCTTTAGTTGTGCTCAAAAAACATCCAAAATAATAATCAAAGGCGTTAGCCTATAGGCCATTCGCCAACAGGTGTGTGCCGTTTACCTTTTTTTACATTAGGTTAGGATTATGCCTAGGCTCTCCCCCCCCCAGCTCCGCCCCGTATTCTGACGGAAAAGAGGAGGGCGATTTGCGCTCAAAGTGGCATTGTTCCTCCTAATGGATAACGGGGTCGATTTTGTTTTTGATAGCAGGAGAGCACATGCTTAATGCTTGGCATCAACCGGTTGCGCCTTTTGTAGTGAAAAAGGGGCAGTCTCTGGATATTACTCTGTGGCTACAGGGGGATGATTTACCCAAACAGGTTTTCCTTCGCGCTGAGCCGGATAATGAGGAATGGTTACTGGCGATGAAAGCGCGGCCGATTGACGGCAGATGGCGCTATCAGGCCAGCCTGACGCTGAATGAAGGTGAACCGACACGCCGCTATTGTTTCAAGTTAGTGTGGGACGATCGCCAACGGTGGTTTGGCCCGCTGGGCTGGTCGCTGATACCGCTGGGGCAATTGGCGCAGTTTGCCATCGATGAACCCGATAACGGCCCAAGTTGGGTCGCGGATCAGGTATTTTATCAAATTTTCCCAGACCGTTTTGCCAGCAGCGGTGCGACATATCATGTACAAAGTGGCGATTATCATCATCATGCCGCCGGCACCGCGGTCATTCGCCGCGACTGGACACATCCATTGGAGGATAATCATAGCGCGTCTACTTTTTACGGCGGCGATTTGGACGGTATCAGTCAAAAAATCCCCTACCTCAAGCAGCTTGGCATCACTGCGCTGTATTTGAATCCCATCTTCAGCGCGCCAAGCGTACATAAGTATGATACCGAAGATTATTATCAGGTGGATCCTTGTTTTGGCGGTAATGACGCACTGCATCGATTGCGAGTAAGCACTCACAAAGCAGGTATGAAATTGATATTGGATGGCGTGTTTAACCACACGGGGGATTCGCATCCGTGGTTTGACCGCCATCAACAGAGTGAAAATGGGGCTTGTCATCATCCCGATTCACCCTATCGCAATTGGTTTAATTTCTACCCCGATGGCACTGCACTGACCTGGAAAGGCAATGCCAGTTTGCCGAAGCTTAATTTTGCCGAGCCGCAGGTGGTAGAGGCTATTTATGCGGGTAAAGACAGCGTGGTGCGTCATTGGCTCAAGCCGCCGTATAGTATTGATGGATGGCGTTTGGATGTGGTGCATATGCTGGGTGAAAACGGCGGGGCAACGGGGAATCTGAAGCATTTAGCCGGCATTTATCAGGCCGCCCGAGACGTGAATCCTGATGCTTATTTACTGGGCGAACATTTTGGTGATGCGCGTCGCTGGCTGCATGCCGGCGTAGAAGATGCAGCGATGAACTACATGGGCTTTGCGTTGCCGCTGCGCGGTTTTTTGGCCGGAATCGACGTGGGAATGCAACCGATGAGCCTTGATGCGGCCGATACGGCCAACTGGATGGACAGTTATCGCGCCGGTTTATCACATCATCGGCAATTGATCCTGTTTAATCAGCTTGATAGCCATGATACGCCGCGCTTCCTGACTATGCTGAATGGAAATAAGCTCAGAATGCGTATGGCGGCAGTGTGGTTGATGAGTTGGATCGGTGTGCCGTGCCTTTATTATGGTGATGAAATCGGGTTAGACGGGGATAACGACCCATTCTGCCGTAAACCTTTTCCATGGGATGAAAGCCAATGGGATAGCGAGTTATTAAGCCTGTTCCAACGCATGGCGAACGTTCGCAAACAAAGTAAAGCGTTACGGCGCGGTGGTTGCCAAGTGTTGTACGCACAAGGTGAGACGTTAGTGTTTGTACGTACTTACCAGCAAGAACGGGTACTGGTAGCGCTGCAACGCGGCGGCAGTCACCCTGCGGTGCAGCTGCCTTATAGCCCGTTAGTCACACAGGGAGAATGGCAACGGCTGGAGGGGCAAGGAGAATTGGTAGCGCACGAAGGAGGCATTACGCTGAGTTTGCACGAAGAGTCAGTGACGTTGTGGCATCAGTGAGTGCATCGCCGTTAGCGGGCTGTGTGAGTATTGCCCGCTAACGGCGCATTCGAGCGTATTGTCGGTTATCTTTGACGGTGCGCAGTCAGCCGTTCCGGTGTTTCTAATGCCATACACAGCGTTCTTAACATCATTCTGTCAGGGCGTAAGAAATCCTGATAATAATCATAATTATTTTGCATTATGGCATGACGATACTCATCATCCTTAATTAATGCATCGACGCTGGCTATCAAACTTTGTCGATCATGATAATTCAGATAATTTTTACCGATAGAAAAATCACCGGGGATAATATAATTTAACGTCTCTGAAACAATAGCGCGAGAAGCTGCAACATATTCACCAAATCGCCAGCCGATGGAGCCATGTAATCCCGTGGATGCGATGCAAATATCATGGCTTTTTATTTTTTGAATAAAATTTTTCCGACTGGTGGTTGCGCTATCCAAAACATATTTTTTACCCAGGCGGCGTGTTAACGCCGTATCGCCTAACCCGATGGTTGCCTGAGAACCGTAGTGTTCTGCCAAGGTATCTAAGGTCATTAAGCGACACGCGTTGATAGCATTGGCTTCCGCGGCAAACTCAGGATGGGAGCACTCTTGTGGATCCCATAAGCCGGTGATAAATAGAATTTTTGCTGGCGTGTTGATACGCGGTTTACACTCAAGATCGTAGTGTTTAATAACACCTTTGCCAAAAAGCCGCTTTATGCCATCACGTAATACTCGGCTATGTGAATAGTCAGGTGCAAGCTCATAAGCTAATCCTAACGGGAAAACTTTGGCATATTTATTTTTTAGCCGTGCAGAGCAGCTGCGTTTAAAATAGAAATCGCACCATTCATGATCTTCTTCATGAAAGAAATTGCGATCAATATGATCGCCATCATCACCGTCGTAAATGATCTTCTGGCCGTTTACGGTTAGTTTTAATACACCATTTCGTATATTATCTGAAAAATCAATGTTCTTTATTTTCACGAGCCCTTGGCGCTGCAATTGCAAAAGCCCATAAATATATTGATTGATATGTGTTCTTTTATTACTTCCGTGTAAAGATATCTGCATCATATTTTAATTATTAGGATCTTCAAATAATGTGTTTGGCGCACGTCAAGGGCGGGTGCGAAAGCGTAACGGTTAGAGAGGGAGTTGGTCAATAGAGTGAGGATAAATAGCGGCCGTTAATGGCTCCCTCACCTTGATGTGGGCGGTGAGGAGGCCATGATACTTTTGCGCTAACGGCACGTTAGCGCTTAGGTGTTTAAAGACGCAATCAGCGATATGCCAACTCAATAACCAACGGCAGAGCCCGCCGGGCGCCGGACGTCGTTAGCACCGTACAGATAGCCTTCGCGTACTTTCCCCGATACTGCGGAGTCATTGCCTGAGTTAGCGGGGGTGACGCTGGCTGCGCCCGGCAAGCCGACCAAAATCAGTTCAGCCGCTCCCCAAGGCGTTTGTTCCACCATTTTATATCCCATTTGTTGCAGGATCTTTAACGTATCGGCAGACACGCCACGCTGTTCGTAGTACACCTCATCCGGTAACCACTGATGGTGAATGCGGGGGGCATTGACCGCTTCCTGCGGCGCCATACCGTGATCGATCACATTCAACGCGGTTTGCAGCGTGATAGTGATGATGCGTGAGCCCCCGGGCGATCCTAATACCATGAAGGTTTTATTGTCCTTGGTCACCAATGTCGGGCTCATCGATGATAGTGGGCGCTTACCGGGGGCGATGGAGTTCGCTTTCCCTTGTACTAAACCATAGAGATTCTTCTCACCCACTTTAACGGTGAAATCATCCATTTCGTCATTGAGGAAGAAACCGGTGCCCGGTGCAATCACCACTGCGCCAAATCGCCCGTTGACGGTATAGGTCGTAGAAACCGCGTTACCATCGTGATCGACAATCGAATAGTGGGTGGTTTCCGGTTTTTCATGGGGTTCCATGCCGGGCTGGACGTTGACTGAGGGTGTCGCTTTACCAGGAACGATTTGCTTACGGATCTGTTCCGCGTAGCTTTTGCTGATTAAGCGGTCGATAGGGTTGTTGATGAATGCCGGATCGCCAAGATAAGTGTTGCGATCCATATACGCATGGCGCATGGCTTCGGTCATGGTATGGATGGCCGCCGCGGAATTGAAGCCCATACTTTTCAGATCGTAACCTTCGAGGATATTCAGCGTTTCACAAAGCGTCACACCGCCAGAGCTGGGCGGCGGGGACGACACAAATTTATAGCCACGGTAGCTACAGGTGATAGGCGGGGTTTCGGTTACCGTGTAGTGAGCAAAATCGGCCGCCGTTAAAATACCGCCGCCCTGTTTGGCTGCGGCCTCAACCGCCTGTGGGATTTTACCGTGGTAGAACGCGTCAGAACCCCCTTTAGCGATAGCCTCTAGGGTGTTGGCTAAGTCGCTTTGTATCAGACGATCGCCCGGTTGCAGTGCTGAGCCATCTTGGCGAAGGAAAATCTTGGCTACCTCGGGATCTTGTTTGAAGCGCGCGACGGTGGTGTCGAGAATATCAGTATCGGCACGCGTTAACACGAAGCCATCCCGCGCCAGTTTGATTGCGGGTGCCATCACTTGTTCGCGGCTCAGCTTCCCGTACTTTTTACGTGCGGTTTCCATGCCCAACACCGTTCCTGGCACACCGGCAGCTAGGTAGCCATACAAGCTGGCGTCTTTTTTTACCTCGCCGTCCGCATCCAAATACATATTGGCATTGGCTGCCGCCGGGGCGGTTTCACGGAAGTTGATGAATGTGTCTGTTCCATCGGCTAAATGAATGGTCATAAATCCGCCACCACCAATGTTGCCACAGCAGGGGTTGACCACCGCTTGCGCGTAGCCTACAGCGACTGCGGCATCGACGGCATTGCCGCCCATTTTTAGCATATCCACGCCAATTTGTGAGGCGAGATGCTGCGAGGTGACGACCATCCCCTTTTTTGCTTCTACCGCGGGGTTGGACGCCGCGTACAGGCTGCTGCTGACCAGCAGTGCCGCCATCGTCAGGGGTTTACTCCATTTCTGTAAAAACATAGTTCTTCCTATCCTGTCAGTTTTTTATTGTGATTACAGGCTTGCTTGCAAAGAGCAGGCCAGCGATTACAGCGTAGTGCTACAGGGGCATTTATGCAGAAAATTGACGGCGGAATGTGGGCAGAGACGCGGAATTTTTTTCAGTTTTGAGGCGAAGAAAGGGCAGGATGCACTGAAAAAGAGCATAAAAAAACCGGCCAGCGGATGCTGACCGGTTGGGCGTTAAGCGGCGTTAATTACAGCTTAGACGCGTTTTCAGACAGGTATTTAGCGACGCCGTCTGGGGATGCACCCATACCCGCTTTGCCTTTTTCCCACTGTGCAGGGCAAACTTCGCCGTGCTCTTCGTGGAATTGCAGAGCGTCAACGGTACGGATCATTTCGTCGATGTTACGGCCGATTGGCAGATCGTTAACGATCTGCGAACGTACGATGCCGTCTTTGTCGATCAGGAAAGAACCACGCAGTGCGACACCGGCTTCAGGGTGTTCAATGCCGTAAGCTTTCTGGATTTCACGCTTAACGTCAGCAACCATCGCGTATTTCACTTCGCCGATGCCGCCATTGTCGACAGGGGTTTTACGCCATGCGTTGTGAACGAATTCTGAGTCGAAGGAAACGCCAACAACTTCAACGCCACGTTTTTGGAATTCTTCATAACGGTGATCGAACGCGATCAGCTCAGAAGGACAAACGAAAGTGAAGTCCATCGGCCAGAAGAACAGCACGGCTGGTTTGCCGTTCAGGTGTTTTTTCAGGTTGAAGTTTTCAACGATTTCGCCATTGCCGAGTACGGCAGCAGCGGTGAAGTCAGGGGCTTGACGAGTTACCAGGACCATAATTACTCCTGTAATTGTTGTTAAGGTAAGGGTTTGTGTAAAAATCTTGAGCCAGTATAGGGGTCATGACTCGGTGAATAAAGGGTGTAACACCAATCAATGAGATAGCTTTTACCTATCAAAATCATTGGTTAAATGTAGCAAGCTTTAAAAATAACCTTTTCACAAAAAAGGGCAAGTACTAAAAAATTGATCGGGGCTGAAGACAACAATACCCGCCGGCTTAACACAGCAGATTGTGTGTTTCGGGTGTATGTATTAAGGCATCTCAGTGCGCGACAGCGACCCCAGTACACTCTTCTTAATACGTGCGCTTGTCAACCTTATCGAATGCATGTTGCTCGGCCGTCAGGCGTCACAAGGTTTGGGCTCGCGCCTGTTGCATCATCTGCGGGTAAAACTGCCAAAATTGTGTTTCAAGTTGATGATAATGATGTTCAACGTCGTAAAACGATCCGGCCAGCGCACTCAGCCGCGGGCGGCGGCTGGCCATACCGGCTAATACATCGGCAATGAACGGCAGCTCAGCATAGCGCTCCAGCCAGCGTTCCGGCCACAAATAGTGATTCATGCGTTGAAAACGCGCCGGCGTGAGTGCCAAATGCGGCACAATCTGGCTACGTGCCTCCTGAGTGAAACTTTCCAGGCTGAGTGATGGCTCAATCTTTTGCCAATGTCGTGCCAAAAAATGATCCCAGACGACATCAAGCGTAATCGGTGCCACGCGGCGATGTTCGTCGTTAAAGAAGTCACGACAGGCTTTAACCTGCGGCAAGGCGTCGGTCAGCACATCGATGCGGCGATGCAGCATAATGCCCGCCGCGACGTCTGGGGTATAGTCGGCAGTGGGATTACCGCGTACGAAGTCGGCCAACAGATTGCCCAATAACGAGCTCTCCGCCAAGTGTGCTAAATGGAGGTGTGCGAGAAAATTCATCTAAGAACTATACCCGAATTACGGCTGAACCGGGTAAATGCTGCTTATATTCTTGCTGCGGACTGCCTGCGGCTTTAGACTAGGCCGCCTGTTTTTTAACTGAAGTGATTATTCATGCGCGTCGCCGATTTTTCTTTTGAGCTTCCCGAGTCTTTGATTGCCCGTTATCCACAACCTCAACGCAGCGGTTGCCGCTTGTTGCAACTGGATGGGCCGACGGGGGAATTGACGCACAGCGTATTCACCGATCTGCTGGATAAGCTCGAAGCCGGCGATCTGTTGGTGTTCAATAACACGCGCGTGATCCCCGCCCGCCTGTTTGGCCGTAAGGCCAGCGGTGGCAAAATTGAAGTGTTGGTCGAACGTGTGCTCGACGATCACCGCGTATTGGCGCACGTGCGCGCCTCTAAAGCCCCGAAACCCGGCGCCGCGCTGCTGCTGGGGGATGATGAGAGCATTGCCGCGACAATGGTGGCGCGCCACGACACGCTGTTCGAACTGCGCTTCGACGATTCACGTGATGTGTTCACCATCCTGAATGCGGTAGGGCATATGCCATTACCGCCTTATATCGATCGCCCGGATGAAGATGCCGACCGTGAGCTGTATCAAACGGTCTACAGTCAGAAACCTGGCGCGGTTGCGGCACCCACCGCCGGTTTGCATTTCGACGAACCGCTGCTGGCGGCGCTGCGCGAGAAAGGTGTCGAGATGGCGTTCGTGACCTTGCACGTGGGCGCCGGTACCTTCCAGCCTGTGCGGGTAGACACCATTGAAGATCATGTCATGCACGCCGAGTATGCCGAAGTCCCCCCAGAGGTGGTTGACGCGGTTCTGGCTTGTAAAGCGCGTGGCAAGCGTGTCGTGGCCGTGGGGACCACCTCCGTTCGCTCACTGGAAAGTGCCGCTAAGGCCAGCCAGAATGCGCCGATCGCGCCGTTCTTCGATGATACCAGCATCTTTATTTATCCTGGCTATCGCTATCAGATCGTTGATGCACTGATTACCAATTTCCACCTGCCAGAATCGACGTTGATCATGTTGGTTTCGGCGTTTGCGGGTTATAAAAACACCATGCATGCTTATCAGCAGGCGGTGGCCGAGCAATACCGTTTCTTTAGCTATGGTGACGCGATGTTCATCAGCCGTAATCCGCAGGCAGAACACGAAGCCGTTGGCGAATAAATTCTCGGGCTGCACAACGCTGCGGCCCTGTTTTAATGACATCAGACTGTTTCTCTGATGCTGGAGGCAATGTGAAGTACGAATTACAGACAACCGATGGTCGCGCCCGCCGTGGCCGGCTGGTCTTTGAGCGTGGCGTGGTGGAAACGCCAGCCTTTATGCCGGTCGGTACTTACGGCACGGTAAAAGGCATGACGCCGGAAGAAGTCAAAGAGACTGGCGCACAGATTCTGTTGGGCAACACGTTCCACCTATGGCTGCGGCCGGGGCAGGAAATCATGAAGCTGCATGGCGATCTGCACGATTTCATGCACTGGCATGGCCCGATCTTGACCGATTCAGGTGGTTTCCAGGTGTTTAGCCTAGGGGCAATGCGTAAGATCAAAGAGGAAGGTGTTTACTTCCGCAACCCGATCAACGGCGACAAAGTGTTCCTCAGCCCGGAAAAGTCGATGGAAATCCAATATGACCTGGGTTCCGATATCGTCATGATTTTTGATGAGTGCACGCCCTATCCGGCAGACTGGGACTACGCGAAGCGTTCCATGGAAATGTCGTTACGTTGGGCGCAGCGTAGCCGCGCGCGTTTTGACGAACTGAATAATAAAAATGCGTTGTTCGGTATTATTCAGGGCGGTGTTTACGAAGATTTACGTGATGTTTCAGTAAAAGGGCTGGTGGATATTGGCTTTGATGGTTACGCTGTGGGCGGCTTGGCGGTCGGCGAGCCAAAAGAGGATATGCATCGCATTCTCGAACATGTTTGCCCGCAAATTCCGGAAGATAAGCCTCGCTATCTAATGGGCGTGGGTAAACCAGAAGATTTGGTGGAAGGTGTGCGTCGTGGTATCGATATGTTCGATTGCGTGATGCCAACGCGTAATGCCCGTAACGGCCATCTGTTCGTGACTGACGGGGTGGTAAAAATTCGTAATGCCAAGCATAAAGATGATACATCTCCGTTGGATAACGAATGTGATTGCTACACCTGTCGCAATTATAGCCGCGCCTACTTGCATCATCTCGACCGTTGCAACGAAATACTCGGTGCCCGCTTGAATACGATTCATAACCTGCGCTATTACCAACGTTTGATGGAAGGTTTACGCCAGGCTATTGAAGAGGGTAAATTAGAGACGTTTGTTGCGGACTTCTATGGGCGAATTGGTAAGCCGGTTCCGCCTTTAACTGTTTGAACTAACAATTAATAACTTAATGAGGGAATTTCAATGAGCTTTTTCATTTCTGACGCCGTCGCATCCGCAGGAGCTCCGGCTCAGGGAAGCCCGTACTCTCTGATCATTATGCTGGTGGTGTTTGGTCTGATCTTTTATTTCATGATCCTGCGTCCACAGCAGAAACGTGCGAAAGAGCACAAGAAGCTGATGGACTCGATTGGCAAGGGTGATGAAGTGTTGACTACCGGTGGGCTTATTGGTCGCGTAACCAAAGTGGCTGACACCGGTATTATTGCTATCGCGCTGAACGACACCACGGAAGTGATGATCAAGCGTGACTTCGTGGCGGCCGTTCTGCCGAAAGGTACCATGAAGGCCCTGTAATTTTGTTTTCCCGAAGGGAATTGCCGTGCTAAACCGTTATCCTTTGTGGAAGTATCTGATGCTGATCGTGGTGATCATCATCGGTCTGCTTTATGCACTTCCCAACCTTTATGGTGAGGATCCGGCTGTACAAATCACTGGCGCGCGCGGTGTCGCCGCCAGTGAAGCTACGCTGGACCAAGTCCGTACCGTATTAGAAAAAGACAAAATTGCGAGCAAGTCGATTGCACTGGAAGAAGGCGCAATCCTAGCTCGCTTTAGCGATCCTGATGTCCAACTGCGTGCCCGTGAGGCCTTGATGGCGGCTTTGGGCGACAAATACGTGGTTGCACTGAACCTCGCCCCTGCAACCCCGCTGTGGTTGAGCATGTTGGGCGCCGAACCCATGAAGCTGGGCCTCGATTTGCGTGGTGGCGTACACTTCCTGATGGAAGTGGATATGGACACCGCACTGAGCAAATTGCAGGAACAGACAATGGACACCCTGCGCAGCGAACTGCGCGAGAAAGGAATCCCTTACGCCACTATCCGCAAACTGGACAACAACGGTGTTGAAGTCCGTTTCCGTGATAACACTGCACGTGACCAAGCGATCGGCTATTTATCGCCACGTCAGCGTGATTGGGTGCTGTCTTCTAACGGCAGTAACACCATGAAGGTCAGTTTGACCGACGCTCGCTTAAGCGAAGCGCGTGAATATGCCGTCCAGCAAAACATCACCATCCTGCGTAACCGTGTAAACCAACTCGGCGTGGCTGAACCGCTGGTACAGCGTCAAGGTTCTGACCGTATCGTGGTTGAATTGCCGGGTATTCAGGACACCGCCCGTGCCAAAGAAATTCTTGGCGCAACCGCTACGTTGGAGTTCCGTTTGGTTAATACCAACGCGGATACCACCGCAGCAGCAAATGGCCGAGTGCCGGGTGATTCAGAGGTGAAATACACCCGCGAAGGGCAGCCGATTGTGCTGTATAAGCGTGTGATTCTTACCGGTGACCACATTACCGATTCGACCTCCACCATGGACGAGTACAACCAGCCGCAGGTTAATATCTCGCTGGACAGCGCCGGTGGTAATGCCATGTCGAACTTCACCAAAGACAACATTGGTAAGCCGATGGCGACGCTGTTTGTGGAATATAAAGACAGCGGTAAGAAAGACGCCAACGGTCGTGCGGTGCTGGTGAAGCAGGAAGAAGTGATCAACGTGGCTAACATTCAGTCGCGTCTGGGTAACAGCTTCCGTATTACCGGCATTGGTAACCCGAACGAGGCGCGTCAGCTTTCTCTGCTGCTGCGTGCCGGTGCGTTGATTGCGCCAATCCAGATAGTGGAAGAGCGTACTATCGGGCCAACTCTCGGGATGCAAAACATCACGCAAGGTTTAGAAGCCTGCCTGTGGGGGCTGGTCGCGTCTATCGTGTTTATGGTGGTCTGGTATCGTAAGTTTGGTGTGATAGCCACCAGTGCGCTGGTCGCCAACCTGGTGTTGATTGTCGGTGTGATGTCTCTGCTACCGGGGGCGACACTGACGATGCCGGGTATTGCCGGTATCGTATTGACGCTCGCCGTTGCGGTTGATGCTAACGTACTGATAAATGAGCGTATCAAGGAAGAGCTGAAGAATGGACGTTCCGTTCAGCAGGCGATCCATGAAGGCTATAAAGGCGCGTTCTCCAGTATTATCGATGCCAACATCACCACGTTGATCACCGCAATTATTCTGTATGCAGTGGGCACCGGGTCGATTAAAGGCTTTGCGATTACCACCGCGATCGGTGTGGCGACCTCCATGTTTACCGCGATTGTCGGTACCCGTGCCATCGTCAACCTGCTTTACGGCGGCAAACGCATTAACAAGCTGTCTATCTGAGGAGTGCGTTGTGGCACAGGATTATACTGTTGAGCAACTCAACTATGGCCGTAAAGTCTATGACTTTATGCGCTGGGATTACGTGGCCTTCGGCATCTCATTGCTGCTGTTGATCGCGTCGATTAGCGTTATGTCCGTTCGCGGGTTTAACTGGGGGCTGGATTTCACCGGTGGTACGGTGATTGAAATCAACCTGGAACAGCCTGCGAATCTGGATCTGATGCGCGATACGTTGAACAAGGCCGGGTTTGACGACCCGGTTATCCAGAACTTTGGCAGCAGCCGCGACGTTATGGTACGTATGCCACCGGTGTCTGGCCCCGCAGGCCAAGAGCTGGGTCACAAAGTTATCAGCGTAATCAATGAATCAGTCGATAAGAATGCGACGGTGAAGCGTGTCGAGTTTGTTGGCCCCAGCGTGGGCAGCGAGTTGGCGCAAACCGGCGGTATGGCGCTGTTGGTGGCTTTGATCTCTATTTTGATCTACGTAGGCTTCCGCTTTGAATGGCGTTTGGCAATGGGCGCGGTGCTCGCGCTGGCGCACGATGTGGTGATTACCCTAGGTATTCTGTCGCTGTTCCATATCGAGATTGACCTGACTATCGTTGCATCATTGATGTCAGTTATCGGTTACTCGCTGAATGACAGTATCGTGGTTTCTGACCGTATTCGCGAAAACTTCCGCAAAATACGTCGGGGTACGCCTTACGAAATTGTCAACGTATCGTTAACGCAGACGTTAAGCCGTACATTGATGACATCAGGGACAACCTTGATGGTGGTACTGATGCTGTATATCTTCGGCGGCGCGATGTTGCATGGCTTCTCGTTGGCGATGCTGATTGGTGTGTCGATCGGTACGATATCCTCCATTTACGTCGCGTCAGCGTTGGCGTTGAAACTGGGGATGAAGCGTGAACATATGCTGCAGCAGAAAGTAGAGAAAGAAGGCGCCGATCAGCCTTCGATCTTGCCATAATTTGCTGTACGTTCAGCGGAATAAAAGAGCGCCAATTGGCGCTCTTTTTTTATCAACAGTACCGCGGCAAGGTAATGCGTTACTTGCTGGTTACTGTTTTCGCAGCAGCGGTGATGAGCGGCTCAAGGTTGTGTAGGCGAATATAACCTAACTGTTGGGGGGTTAAGCCGCTTAAGCGTAATTCAAAGCGCTGTTCGGTTTTTGCCAATAGCGACTCGCTACTGGTAATTGGCTGCGAAAGTGCACCGGCGCTCAGCAATTTTCCATGCTCGTCCAGTTGTCCCCACTCCACCATCGCGTTGAAGGGGGGCAATGTATTGCTGGAGAGCGTCCGAATATGCAACATCGCCTGAGTGCCGCTGGCTTCATTCTTCACATGCGTAAGGTACACGCTCAATTCACCGATTTGGCTCTGTAAACGGGCGGCGGCATTAGCAGCAGGTAAGAGATACACCCCGCTGGTGGAGTTTTGGTTCAATTGATTCTGGCGTTCCAGTGCCGTAGCCTGGTCGGTCAGTGTACCCAGCATTTGTTTCAACTCAACCACTTGGTTTTGCAGTTTTGGTGCGTCACGATTCTGTGCGCAGCCAGAGAGAAGAACCAAGGCGCCGAATAAGCAAACTTTACGATAACTGATTGTCATGGCGGCAATTTCCTATTCAATAGCTCCTGCTATCAGCTTAGTCTTAATCACCGGGAAAGTCATGCGAAGCGGCAGTGAACGTCACCACGGTACGGCTTAACGTGGAGCCGTTTCGCAACAAATGCCCCATGTCCTTTGTTGTGGCGAAACTTCGGGGTAAACTATTCTTATCTATAAGAACGCTTTTCAGGACGTGTTATGCATTGCCCTTTTTGCGCTGCTGTTGATACCAAAGTCATTGATTCTCGTTTGGTAGGGGATGGCTCACAGGTACGCCGCCGTCGCCAGTGTCTAGTTTGTAACGAACGCTTTACCACTTTTGAGGTGGCGGAACTGGTGATGCCCCGCGTAATCAAAAGTGATGAAGTACGCGAACCTTTCAATGAAGATAAACTACGCCGCGGCATGTTGAAAGCGTTGGAAAAGCGTCCGGTCAGTTCCGATGATGTTGAAAACGCGATTAATCATATTAAATCTCAACTGCGCGCGACTGGCGAACGTGAAGTGCCGACAAAAATGGTTGGTAACTTGGTGATGGACGCATTGAAGAAACTGGATAAGGTGGCCTATATCCGCTTTGCTTCGGTCTATCGCAGTTTTGAAGATATCCGTGAGTTCGGTGAAGAGATCGCCAAACTACAGGACTGACAGGATTGCTGATGTATAACGACGAATTTTACATGGCGCGGGCATTTGAATTGGCGCGACTAGGGCGCTTTACCACGGCACCCAATCCAAATGTTGGTTGCGTCATTGTACGCGACGGCAAGATTGTCGGTGAAGGTTTTCATTTACGTGCCGGTGAAGCACATGCCGAAGTGCATGCATTGCGAATGGCCGGGGAGCTGGCGCAGGGCGCTACGGCTTATGTCACGTTGGAACCTTGTAGCCATCACGGGCGTACCCCGCCTTGTGCTGATGCACTGATCAAGGCGGGGGTGAGCCGCGTCGTAGCTGCAATGCAGGATCCTAATCCTCAGGTTGCCGGCCGAGGGCTGTATAAACTGCAACAATCAGGTATTGAGGTGCGGCATGGCCTGATGCTGGCCGAGGCCGAAGCGGTTAACCTGGGGTTCCTCAAGCGTATGCGTACCGGTTTTCCCTATGTGCAGCTTAAGTTGGGGGCGTCGCTTGATGGGCGCACGGCGATGGCTTCAGGAGAAAGCCAGTGGATTACTTCTCCGCAGGCGCGGCAGGACGTGCAGCGTTTGCGTGCTGAAAGCGCGGCGATTCTTAGCACCAGTGCTACCGTGTTGGCTGATAACCCATCGTTGACCGTACGTTGGGATGAGTTGGATGCTGAAACTCAGCGCATTTACCCACGTGAAAACCTGCGTCAACCTTTGCGCATCATTTTGGACAGTCATAATCGCGTTACTCAGCAGCACAAGGTTATTCAGCAGCCCGGCGCGACTTGGCTGGCGCGTTTGCAGCCTGACGATCAGGCGTGGCCAACGGGCGTTGAACAGATCCCGTTTCCGGCACACGGTGGCGGTATCGATCTGGTCGTCATGATGATGCAACTGGCAAAACGGCAGGTAAATGCCATCTGGGTAGAGGCTGGTGCTCGCTTGGCGGGGGCGTTACTCCAAGCCGGTTTGGTTGATGAGCTTATTTTATATATCGCGCCGAAGTTGCTAGGGGATAATGCGCGCGGGCTTTGCCATTTGCCGGGGTTAGAGCAACTGGTTGATGCGCCCGAGTTTGTGTTTAGCGACGTGCGGCAAATTGGCCCCGATTTGCGCCTGCTGCTGCGGGCGAAACATTGAATGTAACGCCAGCGTGCCGGTTCTCTTTGCGTTTTACAAAACCGCCGCGCAGGCATGCAAAGAATATGATAGAATCCGCCCCCCTGCGGGGTATTGAACCCATTTTTAAGGAAAGCCCATGAAAGTTATCGAAGGTGTTGTTGCTACTCCTAAAGCCCGTGTGGCGATCGCAATTGCACGTTTTAACAATTTCATCAACGACAGCCTGCTGGAAGGTGCGATCGACGCGCTGAAACGTATTGGCCAGGTTGCTGATGACAACATCACCGTTGTCTGGGTACCTGGCGCTTATGAGCTGCCGCTGACTGCTCGCGTGCTGGCCAATAGCGGCAAGTATGATGCAGTTATCGCGCTGGGCACCGTGATCCGTGGGGGCACCGCGCACTTCGAATATGTGGCGGGCGAAGCCAGCTCCGGCTTGGGCAGTGTTTCTCTGAACACTGAAATCCCGGTTGCCTTTGGCGTACTGACCACCGAGAGCATTGAACAAGCGATCGAGCGTGCCGGCACCAAAGCGGGCAACAAAGGCGCAGAAGCTGCTCTGACCGCACTTGAAATGATTAATGTTATCAAAGCTATTAAAGCCTGAATTTAGTTAAGGGGAATTCCGTGAAACCTGCTGCTCGTCGCCGCGCTCGTGAGTGTGCTGTTCAAGCGCTTTACTCTTGGCAGTTGTCAAAAAATGACATTGCCGATGTTGAATTACAGTTCCTGACGGAGCAGGATGTCAAAGATGTCGACATCGCCTATTTTCGCGAGCTTCTGTCCGGTGTGGCAGTGAATGCAGGTACGCTGGATGCGCTCATGGCACCGTTCCTGTCTCGTCAGCTTGAGGAGTTAGGCCAGGTGGAGAAAGCCGTTCTGCGCATTGCCTTGTTTGAGCTGAAAATGCGTGAGGACGTCCCTTATAAAGTGGCGATCAACGAAGCGATCGAACTGGCTAAAACCTTCGGTGCAGAAGATAGCCATAAGTTTGTGAATGGTGTGTTGGATAAAGCAGCACCGGGCATCCGCAAGAAAAGATAAATTTTAAGGCCGGTTTACCGGCCTTAAATTCGTTTATTGGAAGATCAACCATGGCATGCGGCGAATTTGACCTCATTGCCCGCTATTTTGACCGGTTTAAGCGTCTGCGCCGGGACGTACAGTTGGGCATTGGAGATGACTGCGCACTCCTGACAGTGGCAGAAAAACAGCTTTTGGCTGTCAGTACCGACACCCTGGTTTCGGGCATTCACTTCTTGCCGGATATTGATCCGGCCGATCTCGGTTACAAAGCATTAGCGGTAAATCTCAGCGACCTGGCGGCTATGGGCGCCGATCCTGCGTGGCTTTCGCTGGCGTTAACCTTACCCGAGGTTGATGAAGACTGGCTGAAAGCGTTTAGCGATAGCCTGTTTGAACTCCTCAATTATTACGGCATGCAGCTGATTGGCGGTGATACCACTCGCGGCCCGCTTAGTATGACGTTAACCATTAACGGATTGGTGCCAGCCGGGCGTGCATTACGGCGTGATGGTGCGCACGTTGGCGATTGGATTTACGTGACCGGGACGCTGGGTGACAGTGCTGCTGGGTTGGCTATTTTGCAAAACTGCTTAATGGTGACTGATACCGCCGTAAGTGAATATTTAATTGGGCGCCATTTACGGCCGCAACCGCGCGTGTTGCAGGGGCAGGCCCTGCGCGATTTGGCCAGTGCGGCGATCGACATCTCCGATGGTTTGATTTCCGATCTGCAACATCTGTTGAAAGCCAGTGAATGTGGCGCGCGTATCGATTTGGACGAATTGCCGATGTCACAGGCGTTGACTAGCCACACCGACGCCGATCAGGCGTTACGTTGGGCGCTGACCGGCGGGGAGGATTACGAGTTGTGCTTCACCGTGCCGGAAATAAACCGTGGAGCGCTGGAAGTCGCGTTAAGTCACTTGGGTGCAGATTATACCTGTATCGGTCAGATTGGTCCGCTTTCTGAAGGTGTGAAGTTCTTCCGCGAAAACGAAGCGATTGTGCTGCCGTGGACCGGTTTTGATCATTTTGGCGTGAAATAAGGGACAACATGGATGAAGCAAAACGCCGCTTGCGCTTAAGCAATCCGTGGCATTTATTGGCGACCGGTTTTGGTAGTGGATTATCGCCGGTCATGCCGGGTACCGTCGGCTCGTTGGCGGCAATCCCATTCTGGTTGCTCCTGATCCAACTGCCGTGGCAGCTCTATTCGTTGTTAGTGATGTTTAGCATTTGTATCGGCGTTTATTTATGTCATCAGACCGCGAAAGACATGCGTGTGCACGATCATGGCAGTATTGTCTGGGACGAGTTTGTCGGTATGTGGATCACGCTGATGGCGCTGCCGGTTAATGATTGGCGCTGGGTTGCGGGAGGGTTTGTGGTTTTCCGTATTCTGGATATTTGGAAGCCGTGGCCAATTCGCTGGTTTGATCGTAACGTTCATGGCGGCATGGGGATCATGGTGGATGACATCGTGGCCGGGGTGTTTGCTGCCGGTATCATCTATATGATCGGCCATCACTGGCCGATTGGGCTGTTCTGACGATAGTATAACGGGGCTTTTAGCGGCCCCGTTTGTCTATTTGTCTGTGGAGCCGATAAAAGCCTAACCGGGTTATTCCGCTAGCCAGTTTTCGATCTGACGTTGGATACCTGCGGCATCCAGCCCCAGATCGCTTCGGATCTCTTCTTGTCCACCTTGTGGGACAAAATAGTCGGGTAGGCCGATGTTTAATACCGGCACCACACGGCGTTTCGCCATCAGCAATTCGTTAACGCCGCTGCCGGCTCCGCCCATGATGGCATTTTCTTCCAGCGTGACCAGTACTTCGTGGCTAGCAGCCATTTCTAGCACCAGTGCTTCATCCAACGGTTTAACAAAGCGCATATCGATTAAGGTGGCGTTCAACGCTTCAGCGGCTTGTTGCGCTTCTGGTAGCAAGGTGCCGAAGTTCAGGATGGCTACTTTCTGCCCGTTGCGACGCACAACACCTTTACCGATGGGCAACTGTACCAAAGGTTCAAGCACCGCGCCGGTGCCGTTACCACGCGGATAACGTACGGCGCTTGGACCGTCGTTGTAGTGATAAGCCGTGAACAGCATTTGGCGACATTCGTTTTCATCACTTGGCGTCATGATGACCATACTTGGGATGCAGCGTAAGTATGAAAGATCGAATGCGCCCTGATGCGTTTGGCCGTCGGCACCGACGATCCCGCCGCGGTCAATGGCGAACATGACCGGCAGGTTTTGGATCGCCACATCGTGAATCACTTGGTCATAGGCACGTTGCAGGAAAGTGGAGTAGATCGCCACGATGGGTTTATAACCGCCAATCGCCAGACCGGCAGCGAACGTGACGGCATGCTGCTCGGCGATCGCCACATCGAAATATTGCTGTGGATAATCACGCGAGAATTGCACCATGCCGGAGCCTTCACGCATTGCTGGCGTGATGGCCATCAAGGTGCTGTCTTGGGCAGCGGTTTCACACAGCCATTCGCCAAAAATTTTTGAATAAGTTGGCAAGCCTCCGGCACTTTTGGGTAGCGTACCGCTGGCCGGATCGAATTTCGGCACGGCGTGGAAACTGATTGGGTCTTTTTCTGCCGGTGCGTAGCCACGCCCTTTTTTCGTCATGATATGAAGCAGTTGCGGGCCTTTGAGGCCACGCATGTTTCTCAACGTAGCAACCAATCCTTGCACGTCGTGCCCGTCAACTGGGCCAATATAGTTGAAGCCCAACTCTTCAAACAGCGTGCCCGGCACCACCATGCCTTTCAGGTGTTCTTCGGTTCGTTTGACCAGTTCTTTGATAGGCGGCAGGCCAGAAAGCACTTTTTTGCCGCCTTCACGCAGGGTGGAATACAGCTTGCCGGATAACAGCTGTGCCAGATGATTATTGAGTGCACCGACATTTTCTGAAATCGACATTTCATTGTCGTTTAACACCACCAGCATATCGGGATCGATGTCGCCAGCGTGGTTCATGGCCTCAAACGCCATGCCGGCGGTGATTGCGCCATCACCAATTACGCATACCGTACGGCGGCCTTTTCCTTCTCGCTCTGCGGCCACGGCCATGCCTAAGCCTGCGCTAATTGAGGTCGAAGAGTGGCCGACGGACAGCACGTCGTATTCGCTTTCTGCGCGCCAAGGAAACGGATGCAGACCATTTTTTTGACGAATACTGGCGATACGATCCCGTCGTCCGGTCAGAATTTTATGCGGGTAGGCCTGGTGGCCGACATCCCACACCAGATGATCGAACGGCGTGTTGTAGACGTAATGCAATGCCACCGTCAATTCGACGGTACCCAGCCCAGAAGCAAAGTGGCCACTTGAACGGCTCACGCTGTCCAGCAGATATTGCCGTAGCTCATCGCACAGTTTGGGCAGGCTTTCTTTTGGCAATGAGCGGAGTTCCTCAGGGTTTTCCGCCAGCGCCAATGTCGGGTATTTGGCTATATCAAGACTCATTCGATACTCATATCAGAGGTATGCCATCAATTTGCAATAGCCGCTATCGCGTTGCCATTGCCATCAATAGCGATAACGTCACACGTTAATTATCGCGTTCAATAATGAAACTGGCTAATGCCCGTAATGGCGCGGTATTGTAAGATTGTGCGGCTAACGTATCCAGGGCGGCTAAAGCTTCCTGATACAAATCCCAGGCTTTGGCTTTCGCGTTGTCGAGGCCGAGCAACGCCGGATATGTGCTCTTGCCGTGTTGCTGGTCGGCACCCTGGCGTTTTCCTATTTTGGCAGTTTCGCCGATGATGTCGAGAATGTCATCCTGAACCTGAAAAGCCAGACCAATCGCGTCAGCATAACGGTCAAGCTGTGGTAATGCAGCCCTGCCGGGCTCACCCGCAGCCAGCGCGCCTAAGCGAACGGCGGCGCGAATCAACGCACCGGTTTTAAGGCGGTGAATCTGCTCTAACGCTTCCAGATTAATCTGACGTTCCTCGGCCTCCAGATCTAAAGCCTGCCCTCCGCACATGCCTGACACGCCGCTGGCGGTGGCCAGCTCCGATACCATTGCCAGCCGGTCGCGTAATGTTACATCAGGCATGTCGGCATCAGCCAGAATCGAGAACGCCAGTGTTTGCAGTGCATCACCAGCGAGAATGGCATTGGATTCGCCAAATTTAATATGGCAGGTCGGTTGACCACGGCGAAGGTCATCATTGTCCATCGCGGGTAAATCATCGTGAATCAGCGAATAGGCGTGAATACATTCTACGGCGGCGGCGGGGGCATCCAAATTGTTGAGCGATAGACCAAACATTTCGCCGGTAGCGTAAACCAGAAACGGACGCAGGCGTTTACCGCCTAACAGCGCCCCGTGGCGCATGGCTGCGACCATGCCGCCCTCATTGAAAGGCAGCGGCGCAAGGAAACCCATCAACGCATCATCGGCGCGCAGGCGATAACTCTGTAACTGGCTAGTAAAGTCAGACATCAATAATTACTCGGCATCTGGAGTAAAAGGCGCCAATGCGGCATCATCGTCGCTATCACTCAGTAAAATCTGTACGCGCTGTTCTGCTTGCTGCAATTTTTGCTGGCCCTGACGCGCGAGCTGTACGCCGCGTTCGAATTCATTCAGCGCGTCTTCCAGTGGCAACTCCCCGGACTCAAGACGAGTAACGATGCTTTCCAACTCGGTGAGGGCGTGTTCAAAGCTGACGTTTTGCTCTGGACTGTCTGATTGTGCAGGTTTTTTCGGCATAATTTTCTTTTTACATCATCATGTGAACAGTGGGGCCAGAGCCTATCCTAGCGGATCTTGATTAGTAAATCATGGCGCGTGCCTGCGGTTTTGTGCGCAGAGGCCTACCAGATAGTGATATACTCCGCACCGTTTATTTTATCTGACCATAAAGACCGCCATGAAGTTTATCATTAAATTGTTCCCGGAAATCACCATCAAGAGTCAATCTGTGCGCTTGCGCTTTATAAAGATTTTGACCACCAACATCCGCAATGTCTTGAAGCAGTATGATGAAACCTTGGCGGTCGTTCGTCATTGGGACTTCATCGAAGTCCGCGCGAAAGATGAAAATCAACGCCCGGTGATTGCGGATGCGTTGACGCGTATTCCGGGTATTCATCATATCTTAGAGGTAGAAG
This sequence comes from Serratia sp. NPDC078593, assembly GCF_050268245.1. Lineage (NCBI taxonomy): Bacteria > Pseudomonadati > Pseudomonadota > Gammaproteobacteria > Enterobacterales > Yersiniaceae > Serratia > Serratia sp. NPDC078593. The sequence goes on from NZ_JBNNGK010000016.1 coordinate 64,006, forward strand.
ATCGCGATTATACCGATATTCACCATATTTTTGAGCAAACGCTGGAAACTTATCGCGATCGGTTAGTCGGCAAGACCTTTTGTGTCCGCGTGAAGCGCCGGGGCAAACAGGATTTCAGCTCCCAGGACGTTGAACGTTATGTCGGTGGTGGCCTGAATCAGCATATTGAGAGTGCGCGGGTTAACCTGACTCAGCCGCAGGTGACGGTCAATCTCGAAATTGAAGACGATAAGCTGATGCTGGTCAAGGCGCGTCGTGAGGGCATCGGCGGCTATCCGATCGGTACGCAAGAGGATGTTATGTCTCTGATTTCCGGTGGTTTTGACTCCGGCGTTTCCAGCTATATGCTGATGCGTCGTGGTTGCCGGGTGCATTATTGCTTCTTCAATCTGGGCGGTTCGGCGCACGAAATAGGCGTTAAACAAGTGGCGCATTATTTGTGGAACCGTTTCGGCAGTTCGCACAAAGTACGTTTTGTGGCGATTGATTTCGAGCCGGTGGTCGGTGAGATTTTGGAAAAGGTCGATGATGGCCAAATGGGCGTGGTATTAAAGCGTATGATGGTGCGCGCCGCGTCGCAGGTGGCAGAACGCTACGGTGTGCAGGCATTGGTCACCGGTGAAGCATTGGGCCAGGTCTCCAGCCAGACGTTAACTAACCTGCGTTTAATTGATAATGCCTCCGATACGTTGATTTTGCGTCCGCTGATTTCGCACGATAAAGAGCATATCATTAACGTTGCGCGTCAAATCGGTACCGAGGACTTCGCTAAAACCATGCCGGAATATTGTGGTGTGATTTCTAAAAATCCGACGGTCAAAGCGGTGAAAGAGAAAGTCGAGGAAGAAGAAGGGCATTTCGATTTTGACATCCTTGACCGCGTCGTCCGTGAAGCCAAGAACGTCGATATCCGTACCATCGCCAGTGAGATGCAAGAGCAGGTAACGGAAGTTGAAACCGTGGCGGCATTTGGCGCGGATGAGGTCATTTTGGATATTCGCGCGATTGACGAGCAGGATGACAAGCCGCTACAGCTGGAGCAAGTGCAAGTAACATCATTGCCATTTTATAAATTGAGCAGCCAGTTTGCCGATTTGGATCAGAGCAAAACCTATTTGCTGTACTGTGAGCGTGGCGTAATGAGCCGTTTGCAGGCGTTGTATCTGATTGAGCAGGGTTACAGCAATATCAAAGTTTACCGCCCTTAATTCCCCAGCGTTATTAGTGACTGACGTGCACCCCGGCCACTGAGTTGTATGAGTCGCCGGGGGCACCGTTGCTGTCGCGCTGAGAGGCAATACCGATGGAAAATGTTTGCGGTATTGCCCTCATTAATCGCCGCAATGTTATTGCTTAAGGCGGGTAAGGTGCTATTCAATCGCGGAAATCGTACATTCCCGGAATTAACACCAATTGTGAGGCCACTTCGGCCGCTTTGGCTTTCCCCAGCAGTAAATCGATCAATTTCAGGCTAAACTCCATCGCGGTACCCGGCCCTTGGCTGGTCAGCAACTTTACTCGCGCGTCGTAAGCTACGCGGCGATCCATCCATTTATCCTGTGGGATCTGCTGTTTGAGATCGGGAAATCCGGTCATGTTGCCAATCGGGAATAAATCATGATGTTGCAGTACCAGCGCCGGAGCGGCACAGATGGCTGCGACATATTTGCCCTGTAAATGCATTTGACGAACCTTTTCAACCAGCAGTGGGCTATCACGAAAGCACTCCGCGCCTTTCATGCCACCGGGCAGTACAATGGCATCGAACGGCTCATCGACGATCGCTACCAATGGCGCATCTGCCAGCAATTTCACGCCGCGTGAACAGACGATGGTCAGATCGCCGTCGCTGGCAACGCTGGCGGTGGTGACGCGAATACCCGCTCGTACCAAGAGATCGATAGCGGTGACGGCTTCGGTTTCTTCACTACCAGGCGCGAGGCAAACTAACACCGATACGTTCATAATCACTTTCCTTTCGCTTAATCAAATCGAACAACCGGGCATTTTCCGGTAACACCAGGCCGTGACTGCGCGCCCGGCGCAGTAGGTAACCGGTAATATAGTCGATCTCGGTATGCCGTTGGGCACGAATATCCTGTAACATCGACGAGATGTTATTTTCTGTACTCTCAATGACCTGCATGACGTAAGTCATCACGCTGTCAACGGCGGTATGGTGGCCTTCCCTTTCCATCACGCTGGAAACTTCCCGGCAAATCGTCTCGATTTGTGTCCGATGCTGCCGCAAATCGCCGTTACGGCAATCGTACAATGCGCTTAATGGATTAATGACACAGTTGACCGCCAGTTTTTGCCAGTTAGCCGCAGCAATGTCATTGTGCCAGGCTACATCTGGCAGCGCCTGATGTAGCACCTCCGCCAAATGACTGAGCGGGGTGGCTGCCGGGCTGGTGGGGCCGATATGGGTAATCCCCTTGGCGACATGAATTATCGTATTGCCGTCACGACGTGCGGCGTGGGTGGTTGTGCCTTGCAGTAGCGGCCGATCGGTAGCCGGCAGTTCTTCTTGCGTTCCCATGCCGTTGTGCAACAGCAGAATCGCACAGTGTGGATTGAGCTTGGGGAGCAGCGCACTGACGGCACCAGAAACCTGCCAGGCTTTCAACGTCACCAACAGCAATGCGCTCTGGCTCAGGTGTTCAGGATCGTTAGCGGGTAAGTTCTGGTTGAAAGCCTGACCCTCCGCGTCGATGACGTTGACGGCACAAAATGGTTGCGGAACGCGTAGCCATCCTTGTACATCATGGCCTTGCTGATAAAGCCGCGATAGCCACAGTTGCCCCAGCGCACCGCAACCAAGAATCGTTATTTTCATCCAGCCTCCTTGGAGTAACGGTGGAATTCCCATGACTGATTATAGACTTTCCTGCTGACGGGCATTGGTGCGAGCGTGGCAACGGCATTTTGCCTCAGCCGCTAAAGCGGGTATCATGCTCGCCATCGAAACATCCGCTCAGGCGGGCTTTAATTCAGGAGGAAGAAGTATGCCATCTTTCGACATCGTTTCCGAAATTGATATGCAAGAAGTGCGTAATGCCGTGGACAACGCCACGCGCGATCTCGGCACCCGTTGGGATTTTCGCAATGTGCCAGCCAGCTTTGAGCTTAACGAAAAAAATGAAAGCATCAAGGTTGCCAGCGAGTCTGATTTCCAGGTTAATCAACTGATTGATATTCTGCGTGAAAAGTTAGCAAAACGTGGAATTGAAGGTGCGGCGTTGGAGATTCCAGAAGAAATGGAGCACAGCGGTAAAACCTACAGCGTGAATGCCAAGCTAAAGCAAGGGATCGAAACGTCGCTGGCAAAAAAGATCGTGAAAATGATCAAAGACAGCAAGCTGAAAGTGCAGGCGCAGATCCAAGGTGACGAAGTTCGCGTCACCGGTAAGTCTCGCGACGATTTGCAAAGTGTGATGGCACTGGTTCGCGGTGGCGATTTAGGGCAACCGTTCCAGTTCAAAAATTTCCGCGATTAATCGTCTTGGCGTTGTAAGATCGAGATGATCAGCAGTAAGACAAAGGCCGGATATGCCCGGCCTTAAATTGATAACAACATTCTCTGACAGCCCGCAACTCCCGGACTTGATATAACCAGGGACATTCTAGTGGCTTACGCCGCGCTCTCCCTAATGCCCTATCTACAGTGTGTTGACTAGCGTTTCCAGTTGGCCACGGTTGGTCTGTTTGGTATCTACTTTTACGTAAGCGCTATGTTCTTCGGGAACCACTATTGCTTCTGTCACGCCCGGCTGGGCTTTCAGACGGCTTTCTAGTGCGGAATCCTTCACGGCCAGTTCTGATAGCGTAATGCGTAGGCTGCTGACGTAGGGCGGTTCTTGCATACTGCTGCTGATCACAAACCAGATGGCGGCAATGATCGCGCCGGCGAGGAACACCCCTCCTGCACCATGCAAGCCATAAAGCCAGCCACCTAGACTGCCACCGATCGCTACGCCGATAAATTGGCTGGTGGAGTAAACGCCCATTGCGGTGCCTTTATAACCGGCAGGGGATTCTTTACTGATCAGCGACGGTAGAATCGCTTCCATCACGTTAAACGCCATAAAGAACAGTTGTACGCCCGCAATAATGCCCCACAGATGCTGGCCAGAAAACCATAGCAGGACTTCAGCGCAAAACAGGACGGCGACACAGCCCATGAAGACCTGTTTCATGCGGCGTTTAACTTCGGCATAAATAATAAACGGCACCACAGCCGCAAATGAAACCAACATGGTGACCAGATACACCATCCAGTGTTGACTGGCTACCAAGCCTGCTTTTTCCATCGCCAGCGGTAATGCGACGAAACTCGACATCAGCAGAATATGCAGACACATGATGCCGATATTCAACTTCAGTAGGCGGGGATTGCTCAATACTTTGCTGAAACTGCCGCGTACGATACTTGATTCGCGGTTTAGCACGTGGTGCTCAGCAGACGGCACTATGGCTAGCGTGATGACGATACCTGCCAGTGCCAGTGCGGCAATCATCCAAAAGAGCGCATGCAGGCCGAGTGAGTGGGTAATGATCGGGCCGAGCACCATGGCAATAGCAAAGGTAATACCAAAGCTGATGCCGATAAACGCCATGGCTTTGGTGCGGTTCTGTTCGCGAGTTAAGTCCGACAATAATGCCATCACGGCGGCGGCAATAGCGCCTGAACCTTGCAGTGCGCGCCCGAGAATAATGCCCCAAATGGAATCACTGACGGCGGCGATCACGCTACCCAGCGCGAAAATCAGCAGACCACCGACGATCAGGGGTTTACGGCCGACGCGATCGGAAACCAAACCAAAAGGGATCTGGAAGATGGCTTGCGCCAATCCATATATACCAATGGCAATACCAATCAATGCCTCGCTGGCACCATTAAGCGCCATGCCATAGGTGGTGAGAACCGGTAACACCATAAACATGCCAAGCATGCGCAGTGAAAATACTGTCCCTAGTCCCCAGGTTGCCCGGCGTTCCTGCGGGGTCATTGCGTTATCGTTCATGCAAACATCAAACCTCAATAAAAACCATTCCAGTAGGCGTTGAGGGTGAATGCCTAATGGAATAGTTTCTGTAAGCAGCGTCATTTTAGGATGAAGGGCAGGGGGGGTAAACGTATTGTTGTTTAGCAGATATTACCGTTCCCCCATTTTATCTGATGCAGAGCCGTGTTAGCCCGATTTATGAGGGCTTTACTACGCTGGCCGCGTTGTTACAGAATCACTTGCGTTTTTAGTAGACAAATAAAACAGGCCGCAAAAGCGGCCTGTTTACAGATGATGACACTTACCAAACGTAGGTGAGCAATGCGTCCGGTGTGGCCGTGGCGCTGAAGTCTATTGACATCATTACGCTCAGCGAAGTGATAGCAACAATCGAGAAGACGAACAGCTTACGTGCCCAAATACTGTCATTCTCGGTTTTATAACCGCGCAGAGCCATGCCTAACCACCATACACTGACGGCGGCGGCAACGACGAGATATTTATAACCGGCATAACCACTCAGAGTCAGCATTAACGTGGCAATCATAAACGCCAGAATGTAGACCGTGATGTGATGCTTTGCGACGGAAATACCTTTCACCACTGGCAATACCGGAATGTTGGCTGCCTGGTAATCTTTAAAGCGGAAGATAGCAATCGCATAGGAATGCGGCATCTGCCACAGGCTAAAGATAGCCAGCAGGATCAAGGCACCCGCGTCAAACTCGTTAGTCACGGCGCAATAACCGATAACCGGTGGCGCCGCGCCCGACAAGCTGCCGATCAGCGTGCCATAAACCGAGTGACGCTTCATGTACAGGCTATAAATGCCGACATAAACGACGAAGCCCATCACCGCCAGCCACATGGCTAGCGGGTTGGCAGCGGTGTACAGCAACACGAAACCAGCAATACCCAGCGCGGTAGCGTAAACCAGGGTGGCATTCGGCGCGATCAGGCCTTTTACCAATACCCGATTCTTCGTTCTCTCCATTTTCTTGTCGATGTCACGGTCAATGTAATTGTTAAATACACAGCCCGATGCGACAACCAACGAGACTCCCACCAGGGTGGCGAGAAACAGGGGATAGTCAATGCTTCCTTTGGAAGCCAACAAAAATCCCCCGACGACAGAAATTAAATTGCCGAAAATAATTCCTGGTTTGGTTACTTGCAGGTATTGCTTAATCATCACTTACGGCTCAGCTTTTAATCGACCATCATATTGATGTTGAGGTTGTACATAATCCAGAGTGAACCCACAACAACGATACCGATGATCATAGCGGTGAACAGCAATGCCACCAGGTTCCAGCGCTCTTCCGATGAGGTATTCATGTGCAGGAAGTAAATCAGGTGAACAACAACCTGGATTACCGCCATGCCGACAACAACCGCCAAGATAGTGGAATGAGAGGCGGTGCCGTTCATCACCATCGCAAATGGAATCACCGTCAGAATGACCGACAGAACAAAGCCGATCACATAGGACTTAACGCTGCCGTGGCTAGCGCCGCCGTGAGAGGTTTCATGGGATGAATGACTCATTACATAACCCCCATCAGGTAGACAACGGTAAATACGCAAATCCAGATCACGTCCAGGAAGTGCCAGAACAGGCTCAGACACATCAGACGGGTTTTATTGGTTGAGGTCAGGCCACGCTTGCTGACTTGGATCATCATCACAATAATCCAGATCAGGCCAGTGGTAACGTGCAGACCGTGGGTGCCGACCAGCGCAAAGAAGCTGGAGAGGAATGCACTGCGATCCGGGCCAAAACCTTCAGCGATCAGGTGATGGAATTCATAGATTTCCATTGCCACGAAGCCGAGGCCGAACAGGAAGGTCAAGAACAGCCAAGTATTAACGCTGCCGACTTTCCCTTTGTTCATGCCGATCATCGCCATACCGTAGGTGATGGAGCTGAACAATAGCAGGAACGTTTCAACCAAAACAAACTTCAGATCGAAGATGTCTTTACCAGAGGGACCGCCAGCGGTCCCGTTCACCAGAACTGCATAGGTCGCGAACAAGGTCGCAAACAAAATACAGTCGCTCATCAGGTAGACCCAGAATCCGAAGACTTTGGTTTCTCCTGCATCGTGGTGCCCATGCTCGGCATGGGCTGCGTTATGGTTAGTCAGAGTATCAGTTGACATGTTTCACGCCTGCTTTGCTGATTTGTTCATAGTGTTGATTTTCAATGCGTTCGATTTCATCGACCTGCACATAGTAATCAACATCTTGATCGAAGCTCTTGGCAATCCAGACAACGATCATACCGATGAAGCCGGCCAACGCCATCCACCAGATTTCCCAGATCATCGCGAAACCGAATACCAGGCTGAAGAAAGCGATAATCACGCCAGCACCGGTGTTCTTAGGCATATGAATCGGTTCGTACTTCGCCGGTTTCTTATACGCTTCGCCTTTTTCTTTCATGTCCCAGAATTCGTCACGATCGTGAATCTGTGGCACAACGGCAAAGTTATAGAACGGCGGCGGCGAGGAGGTTGACCACTCCAGCGTACGGGCACCCCATGGGTCACCGGTCAGATCGCGGTTTTGTTCGCGGTCACGAACGCTAACGAAGATCTGAATCAACTGGCACAGAATACCGCAGGCAATCAGCGCGGCACCGCAAGCTGCAACCACCAGAAGTGGGTGGAACTCAGGGTTGATATTCTGGCTGAGACGACGTGTCATCCCCATAAAGCCCAGTGCGTACAGCGGCATGAAGGCCACGAAGAAGCCGATGATCCAGAACCAAAACGCACGGATACCCCATTTTTCATTCAACGTGAAGCCGAAAGATTTAGGGAACCAGTAGGTCAGGCCAGCGAAGCAACCGAACACCACACCACCGATAATGACGTTATGGAAGTGGGCAATCAGGAACAGGCTGTTATGCAGCACGAAGTTCGCCCCCGGAACAGCAAGCAGAACACCGGTCATACCACCTACAGAGAAGGTGATGATGAAGCCGATGGTCCACAGCATCGCGGAGTTGAGCTGAATACGGCCCTGATACATGGTGAACAGCCAGTTGAAGATTTTCACCCCGGTTGGGATGGAAATGATCATGGTGGCAATACCGAAGAAGGCGTTAACGTTCGCGCCGGAACCCATCGTAAAGAAGTGGTGCAGCCAGACGATGAACGACAGAACGGTAATCGCGATGGTTGCCCATACCAGTGAGGTATAGCCGAACAGACGTTTCTTCGAGAAGGTGGCGGTGACTTCGGAGAACACCCCGAACACCGGCAGAACCAAGATGTACACTTCTGGGTGACCCCAGGCCCAAATCAGGTTGATGTACATCATCATGTTGCCGCCCATATCATTGGTGAAGAAATGGGTGCCCAGATAGCGATCCAGGGTCAACAACGCGATGGTGACGGTCAGAATTGGGAATGAAACGATAATCAGTACGTTAGTACACAGTGCTGCCCATGTGAACACCGGCATCTTCATCAATGGCATGCCAGGGGCACGCATTTTCAGAATGGTGGCGAAGAAGTTCACACCGGTCAATAGAGTACCCAGACCGGAAATCTGTAGACTCCAGATCCAGTAATCGACCCCGACACCAGGGTTGTACTCCTTACCTGATAGCGGCGGATAGGCCAGCCAACCGGTTTGTGCGAACTCGCCCACCCCCAGAGAGATGTTGATCAGCACAACACCCACCACAAAGAACCAGAAGCTCAGGGAGTTCAGGAACGGGAAGGCAACGTCACGCGCACCGATTTGCAATGGCACCACGATGTTCATCAAGCCGACCACGAAAGGCATTGCCATGAAGAAGATCATGATGACGCCGTGGGCGGTAAAGATTTGGTCGTAGTGGTGCGGCGGCAGGAACCCTGCCTCACCGGCGGAGGCAAGCGCCTGTTGGCTACGCATCATGATGGCGTCGGCAAAGCCGCGCAGCAACATGACCATCGCCACAATGATGTACATGATACCAATTTTTTTATGGTCAACGGAGGTCAGCCATTCACCCCACAACCATTTCCATTTGCCGAGATAGGTTATCAGCGCCAGCAGAGCCAGGCCTCCAACAAGAATAGCGGCAACGGTGACCATGACGATCGGTTCGTGGTAAGGAACCGCATCAATCGTTAATTTTCCCAACATCAGATTATTCCTCGGCTCCGGCGTGAGCATGTTCACCCATGTCCATACCCTGGCTCATGTCCATACCTTCGTGCGCGGCTGTTTCTGCGCCTTTGTGCATGTGCATATCACCCATGAATTTGCCAATGGTTTCTTTAAACAAATTCGGTTTGACACTGGAGAAGTACTCAACCGGGTTGTTTTCACTCGGTTTTGCCAGTTTGTTAAAGTCGTCGGTGGTATTAAGGTTCTTGGAAGATTCCTTCACCTTGGCAACCCACTGATCGAAGTCGCCTTCGGTAGGGGTAACAATGGCGGTAAACTTCATGCCAGAGAAGCCTGCTCCGCTGTAACTGCTGGAAATACCTTTGTATTGTCCTGCTTCGTTACCGATCAGGTGCAGTTTAGTCTGCATGCCGGCCATTGCATAAATCTGCCCACCTAACTGAGGAATAAAGAACGAGTTCATTACCGAGTTAGAGGTGATCTTGAATTCGACTGGAACATCTTTCGGGAAGGCCAGCTCATTAACCGTCGCAATACCCTGTTCCGGATAGATGAACAACCATTTCCAGTCTAACGACATCACTTCAATGGTCATTGGCTTCTTGTCGGTGACAATCGGCTTAAATGGATCCAATTCGTGGGTTGTTTTCCAGGTAATGGTGCCAAGGATGGCGATGATGATGATGGGAATGGTCCAGACGACCGCTTCGATTTTATTGGAGTGTGACCAATTTGGACTGTACTTAGCGTCTTTGTTGGAAGCACGATACTTCCAGGCAAAGGCGAAAGCCATAATGATTACTGGTATCACCACGATCAGCATTAATGCGATTGCGGTGAGTATCAGTGTCCGTTGCTCAACACCAATTGCTCCTTTGGGATTCATCAAAGCCATATCGCACCCACTGAGCATTACAGTGGATGCAATTAATGACAACATCCCAATACTTTTATTGTATTTCTTAAGTCTCATCTAACGACCCCAATTACAAAGGCTCTATTGTCGTTTCATGTGTGCGGGCATTTTACGGGAAGGTTGCAGTACTGTAAACATACTTAGGGATGTGTCAGCGCCTTGTTGACACTTTCTGTTAAGGGGGTCACAGATGTAACGCTGCGTGACAATTTACTAATGGCAACAATGCGTTGGCGAGCTGAATCGTGCCGAGTTTCGCCTATGTTAAGGAAAAATAACGGTATGCTGTTTTTAATGCAGAGGGCGACTTTATTTAATTGTTGGTAAAGGTTTATTTAATGTAAAATAAATGTGTATCAAAGGTGAATTTAATTTTATTTCTGAGTGCTTTTATCGGATATAAAAATAATTTGAGTGGCAATTATATTTTCACAAAGAAATAAATTCATTCACATGATGCATTTTTGTCGGCCGACATTGGTGTCGGCCGAATGGATTAAGCCAGTTGGGTGCGCCGCAGCGCCAGATAATCCAGCAAGCTCCCCATGACGATGCCTACCAGACTCAGGGTCGCGCCGAGTTGCAGCAGATTGTCAGCCAACTGAGGTAAATGGCTCCAGCCCAAGGCATTGGTGATTAATAGCAGTAACCAAATACCTAACAGGGCGCAGCCAAAGGTCAGCAGACGCAGTGCCCAGCGGTAGACCTGCCGGAATTCTGTACGTGGCATGAAGTCATTGGTCTTTTGGGTGTACTCCAGCGTTTGGCGACAGACGGCCAGCAATATCAATCCCGGCAGGGCAGCGGCGATGGAGAACAGATAGAACAATGGCCAGCCATGTGCTTCAACAAACCAACCGGCAATGGGCCCAACGTAGACGCGACCCACGGCCGATAATGCTGACAGCAACGCAAATTGTGTGGCAGAAAACGATTTGTTGCACAATGTCATGAGTAACGCGACGAATGCTGCCGTTCCCATGCCACCGCATAGGTTTTCCAAGAAGATGGCACTGCCCATGGTCAGGAGATTCTTGTCGGTAACGGCTAGGATCCAGTAGCCCAAATTTGACACCGCTTGCAAGATGCCGAACAACATCAATGCGCGGAACAGAGTCAAACGTTGCATCATTACACCGCCTAATAAGGCGCCGACAATGGTGGCGAATAAACCGAGCGTTTTGTTGACCAGCCCTACTTCCCCAGCGTCAAAGCCTACGCCACGAATCAGGAAGGTGGTGCTGAGGCTGCCAGCGAAAGCGTCACCCATCTTATACATCACAATCAACAGCAGGATTAACCAAGCGTTGTTACGGGCAAAGAAATCACGTAATGGTGCGACAACTGCCTGTTCCATGGTCCGTGGCGCAGGGATATTGTTGTCTGGCTCGGGCGCCCACAGGGTAGCAGCCACGCCGATCAACATCAGGCCAGCCATCAGCCAATAGGTTGATTGCCAGCCGAAGTAACGATCGGCGAGCCACAACGCCAGCCCGCCGGAGACCAACATCGCCAGCCGATAACCGAGAACCGAGATTGCTGCCCCGGTACCGCGTTCTTCGGCTGCCAGTAGGTCCGTTTTATAGGCATCAAAAACGATATCCTGAGACGCCGAGCAAAAGGCCACCAGTACCGCTAATGCGGCCAACCACCACAAATGTTGTGCTGGATTCATAAAGCCCATCGCCACTATCGCGATCACGAGTAGCAACTGGCTGATTAATAGCCAGCCGCGCCGCCGGCCAAGAAATGGCGGCGTATAACGATCCATAAAGGGAGACCAGAGGAATTTGAAGACATAAGCCTGACCGACCAGAGAAAAAATACCAATGGTTTTCAGATCGATGTTTTCAACGGTCATCCAAGCTTGCAGTGTGCCTGAAGTGAGTGCCAGTGGCAGACCGGATGCAAAACCCAGCAACAGCAAAATGACAGAATTACGCTGGGTAAAGATATTAACGTACTGTTTCGACATGATGTCCTTGTCTGTGCTGCCAGATTCAGGTTGCCCCAGCAGCACTGGGTATTAACGGATTAACGTGCGTTTTGTTTGATAAAGTCGTTGACGCTGGTGTCCTGCGCCATATCGGCGATGACGTCCCCCAGCACGGTATTAACTGCGGTGGCGATTTTATCGTTGGTGGCAGAGAATGCGCCCTGCACGTTATAGGTTGAACGGTAATTTTTAACTTGCTTGTTACCGTTTTTAGCCGCCGCAATGATCGAAATATCTGCTTTGGTGGTGATGTTATAACGCAGGTTACCTTCAGATACGTCGGCATAAAGGTTATTGACGATAATTTGTAGATCGGCAGCGCCTTCAGGGCCAATCATATAGCCGCGAGCCGTCATTTGTTTCTCTAATACTTCTTGCAACAAGAAGCGCAGATCGCGCGACGGGGTGAGGGCGACCAATTGCCCGTCGCGGTTAACTTTAGCCAGAGCCTGATCTTTACGCTGATCGGCACCGTTAATACTGATGGTGATACCCTGCAGTGTAGGATCTTGCGTAGGCAGAACAATTTTTGGTGCCACGGTCAAGGTATTGTTGCTGGTCGCGCAACCGGCCAGCAACAACGCAGCCAGAAAAGGGAGGCATAGTTTTTTTAACATAGTGACTGTCTCGTTCTCGATAGAATAGTAATAATCAAAGCGGGATGATCAACAACAGAGTTGTCGACATCATAGCATTGCCGCCAGCCGGGGAAAGTGCTCAGTACGTCTGAGTGACATTTTTTTACTTGTTGTTGATAAAAACATGCTTTTAGGTGCGCCTCAATAAGATAAACCCCAAGCGAATAGCCATTTCGGCGTTTTTCTCACCGCAGAACGGAGAAATTTACGATTGGCATATTCTAACGGGGGTAAAACCGGCTAATATTGAAATAGATGGCATGATCCACTGCCGGCGCTGTAAGGAGATCCTATGATTCGCGAGCAAATAGAAGCAAAGTTAAGGGCGGCGTTTGAGCCCGCGTATCTGGAAGTCGTTGATGAAAGCTATCGTCACAACGTTCCGGCGGGTTCAGAAAGCCATTTTAAAGTGGTGTTGGTCAGCGATCGCTTTGTTGGCGAACGGTTTTTGACGCGTCACCGGGCTATTTATGGCGTATTGGCTGATGAGTTGGCCGACGGTGTGCATGCGTTAGCGTTGCATACCTATACCCAGAAAGAGTGGGAGGGGCTACAGGATACCGTACCGGCCTCGCCACCCTGTCGCGGGGCTGGCACCTTAGCCTGATGCGTAAAAACTCAGGTATCAGTGGAACTTTAGCCTCGATTTAAGGTATTACTACTGACGAATTTTGAAACGGCCTGCGGGCCGTTTCTGTTTTTGAGGACGATATGGCGCATGTGTGATGCAACGCAGATAGGCTGATAACCGCGCTTTTTTATCGAAAATCGATAAAAGTGTGAGTTTTAACGTGCCTGCGCGGCCTCGCTTTCCTCGACTCGCTCCGCATGCGCCGCTATAATGTCGCGTCTATTTTTCCGGAATGGTTTCGGGACGCTCTCGACATCAGGGAACTCGGTTCTGTAATGCAGCCGTCCTGGTTGTTGGAACGGAGTTGACCGAGCACTGTGATTTTTTTGAGGTAACAAGATGCAAGTTTCAGTAGAAACCACTCAAGGCCTTGGGCGCCGTCTCTCTATTACTGTACCCGCTGATGTTATCAAGCAGGCAGTAAAGAAAGAATTGATCAACGCGGCGAAAAGCGTGCGTATCGACGGCTTCCGTAAAGGCCATGTGCCGATGAACATCGTTGAACAGCGTTATGGCGCCTCTGTTCGTCAAGACGTGCTGGGCGATCTGATGCAGCGTAATTTTGTTGACGCGATCATCAAAGAAAAAATTAACCCAGCTGGCGCACCAAACTATGCGCCGGGTGAGTATAAAGAAGGTGAAGACTTCAACTTTTCCGTTGAGTTCGAAGTGTATCCAGAAGTTGAGCTGAAAGGCTTGGAAAACATCGAAGTTGAAAAACCAGTTGTTGAAGTCAACGACGCTGATGTTGACACCATGCTGGACACCCTGCGTAAGCAACAGGCGACTTGGAAAGACAGCGAGCGCGCAGTAGAAGCCGAAGACCGTGTGACCGTTGATTTCAACGGCTCTATCGATGGTGAAGAATTCGAAGGCGGTAAAGCGTCTGATTTCGTACTGGCAATGGGCCAGGGTCGTATGATCCCAGGTTTTGAAGAAGGTCTGGTTGGTCATAAAGCCGGTGAAGAATTCACTATCGACGTTAACTTCCCAGAAGACTATCACGCTGAGACCCTGAAGGGTAAAGCGGCCAAGTTCGCCATCGTGCTGAAGAAAGTGGAAGAGCGTGAGCTGCCAGAACTGACCGAAGAGTTCATTAAGCGTTTCGGCGTGGCGGATGGTTCTGTGGAAGGTCTGCGTGCCGAAGTGCGTAAAAACATGGAGCGTGAGCTGAAAGGCGCGGTGCGTAACCGCATTAAGTCTCAGGCTATCGACGGTTTGGTCAGCGCCAATGAGATTGACGTCCCTGCAGCGTTGATCGACGGTGAGATCGACGTACTGCGTCGTCAAGCTGCACAGCGTTTCGGTGGTAACGAGAAGCAAGCGCTGGAACTGCCTCGTGAACTGTTCGAAGAACAAGCCAAGCGTCGCGTTGTGGTTGGTCTGTTGCTGGGCGAAGTGATCAGCACTAACGAACTGAAAGCGGATGAAGATCGTGTGAAAGCGCTGATCGAAGAAATGGCATCTGCGTATGAAGATCCAACCGAAGTCATTGAGTTCTACAGCAAAAACAAAGAGCTGATGAACAACATGCGTAACGTTGCTTTAGAAGAACAAGCGGTAGAAACGTTGTTGGCTAAGGCGAAGGTGACTGAGAAAGCGACAACCTTCACTGAGTTGATGAATCAGACTCAACAGGCGTAATATTTGTGCGCTGAGTTTTAGCGAGCTAAAGCCTGATGTTATCTGAAAAAGCCCGTAACTTCGGTTACGGGCTTTTCTTTTTGCCACGTTGCTGATTAATCTGGGGTTGAGCGTGGCAATATGCACTATATTTACCCTGTTACCTGCGTCAATAGCTGGCATGATGCTGCTGGTATGCGCGGTAGTCGCAGACGGCAGGTGCGGAAATTTGCGATCTGGGCTTGAAAACCCATCCGTAACTCCCCAACTGGTATAAACCAGAGCTGTTTGCCGAGAGCACGGGATGATAACGACCGTCAGGGTCATGTGGCGTGTGTTGGACGCTTGAGCGTAGTCAGCGTGGCTGTTCTCAAGTAGAATCGACAAACAATGGCGCCAAGGCAATTTCTATTAGGAGACGGTAATGTCATACAGTGGCGAACAAGATCAATTTGCACCTAACATGGCACTGGTGCCAATGGTGGTGGAGCAGACTTCACGTGGGGAGCGTTCATATGACATCTATTCCCGCCTGCTGAAAGAGCGCATTATTTTCCTGACCGGCCAAGTTGAAGACCACATGGCTAACTTGATCGTGGCACAGATGTTGTTCCTCGAAGCAGAAAGCCCGGAAAAAGACATTTTCCTGTACATTAATTCACCGGGTGGGGTGATCACGGCGGGTATGTCAATCTACGACACCATGCAGTTTATCAAGCCGGATGTCAGTACTATTTGTATGGGGCAGGCATGTTCAATGGGCTCGTTCCTGCTTACCGCCGGTGCTAAGGGCAAACGTTTCTGTTTACCTCATGCTCGGGTGATGATTCACCAGCCGTTGGGTGGTTTCCAAGGCCAGGCTTCAGATATTGATATTCATGCTCGTGAAATTATAAAAACTAAGCATCAGATGAACAGCTTGATGGCTAAACACACCGGTCAGACGGTTGAAACCATTGAGAATGATACGCAGCGCGATCGTTTCCTCTCTGCCAGTGAAGCCGTTGAGTATGGTTTAGTTGATTCCATACTGACCCAGCGTAACTAGTTTTTTGCGTTAGACGGTATACCTGAACGGTATACATCACTGCCCATGAGACTCAGGCAGGTGGACACTCTCCCTGAGAGCAGGTTAGTGAAAAGAATAGGGGTAAATTAATGACAGATAAACGCAAAGACGGTTCGGGAAAGTTGCTTTACTGCTCTTTCTGCGGCAAAAGCCAGCATGAAGTGCGTAAGCTGATTGCCGGTCCGTCAGTGTACGTCTGCGATGAGTGCGTTGATTTATGTAATGATATTATTCGCGAAGAGATTAAAGAGATCTCACCACATCGCGAACGTAATGCATTGCCGACGCCGCACGAAATCCGTCATCACCTGGATGATTATGTCATCGGTCAGGAGCCGGCGAAGAAAGTCTTGGCGGTAGCGGTGTACAACCACTACAAACGTCTGCGCAACGGCGATAACAGTAATGGCGTCGAGTTGGGCAAGAGTAATATCCTATTGATTGGCCCGACCGGTAGCGGTAAAACGCTGTTGGCCGAGACGCTGGCCCGTTTTCTGGATGTGCCGTTCACCATGGCAGATGCCACCACGTTGACCGAAGCCGGTTACGTGGGGGAAGACGTGGAGAATATCATCCAGAAGTTGTTGCAGAAATGCGACTACGATGTGGAAAAGGCACAGCGCGGCATCGTCTACATTGACGAAATTGATAAGATTTCCCGTAAGTCAGATAACCCGTCCATTACCCGTGATGTCTCGGGTGAAGGCGTCCAGCAGGCGTTGCTGAAGCTGATTGAAGGCACGGTGGCGGCGGTGCCGCCACAGGGGGGGCGTAAGCATCCTCAGCAGGAGTTTTTGCAGGTTGATACCTCTAAAATCCTGTTCATCTGTGGTGGGGCATTCGCCGGTTTGGATAAGGTGATTGGCCAGCGGGTGAATACCGGTTCAGGTATTGGCTTTGGTGCCACCGTTAAGGGCGAATCTGAAAAAGCGACCGAGGGCGAACTGTTATTACAGACGGAGCCGGAGGACTTGATCAAATTTGGTTTGATCCCGGAGTTCATTGGTCGTCTGCCGGTGGTTGCGACGCTGACCGAACTGAGCGAAGACGCGCTGGTGCAAATTCTGAAAGAGCCAAAAAACGCGCTGACCAAGCAGTATCAGGCGTTGTTCAATCTGGAAGGCGTGGAGCTGGAGTTCCGCGACGAGGCGCTGGCGGCGATCGCCAAGAAAGCGATGAAACGCAAAACCGGCGCACGTGGTCTGCGTTCTATTGTTGAGGGCGCATTGTTGAACACCATGTACGATCTCCCTTCAATGGATGATGTGGGAAAAGTGGTGATCGATGACTCAGTGATTGAAGGCCAAGCCGAACCAATGCTGATTTATGGCAAGCCAGAGGTGCAGCAAGCATCGGGAGAATAATATTCTCCGTGAGTGACTCGCTCGCCTTGGTATAAATTTGATACCTTTACGTTAGAACGCCTGATGCAATCCATCAGGCGTTTTGTATTTTTACCCGCGGTATGGATGTTTAGCATTATTTATGGCGTCAGGTAAGCTATCCATCGCTTGAGTCGATGATGAAAATGACAGAAAACGGTGGGTACATGATGCGCAGACAGGGGGCTGAATCAAACGTTAGGTTGGTGGGGGATACCCGATTGCTTTGTAGTGAACCACCGTATCCAGCTTGAGAGCCGTCTACCGTGGTTCCCTGATAACAGACCGTTTTAGCAATCGGGTTGTTCCATCAAACAAGACAGAAACTTAGTTTTGCAACTCGTCATAACGGGTAATCAGATGGCTGACAATACCGTAATCGATCGCCTGTTCCGGGCTCATCCAGTAATTACTGTCGGTGTCTTGCTCAACTTTTTCCAGTGGCTGGCCGGTTGCCTTACTGATGAGTTTGTTGATGCGATCGCGAGCGCGGAGCAACTCATTAGCCTCGATCTCAATATCGGAAACTTTACCTCTGACGCCGCCTAATGGTTGGTGGATCATGAAGCGCGTGTTAGGCAGCGCGTAGCGATCTTCTTTTTCGGCGGCGAGGAAGATGGTGATCCCGGCGCTGGCTACCCAGCCGGTACCGATAACCAACACTTTAGGCTTCACAAACTTAATCATGTCATGGATGGTGTCGCCAGCTTCAACGTGGCCACCTTGGCTGTTGATGAACAATTTGATCGGCTCATCGCTCATCTCTTGCAAAATCAGCAACTGTGCCGTGACTTTTTCTGCCAGAGCCTGGTCAATTTCGCCTGAAATGATCACAGAACGGGATTGCAGCAGTTTATTAAGGGCCAGCGCTGAGTTTTTCTCATCCTGGCCGTTTTCTTTGTTTGGCTCCTGGGGCATTCTTTAGACTCCATCGGATATGATCTGTCGTTAGTGACAAGAGTTTAGCATAATTCATCTGGTAGCTAAATCAACTCGCACTTGGACTGTTTCTTTATTAAAAACAGTCTATTAATTTCTTTTTTTGCATTAGGCGAATGATACGGGATTTTGAGAACCGTTCGTAAAATAGCAATAACAGTGAATAGCACGCTGAACTTGTGGCCTCTTTTGCTGACAAATTACTGCAAATCTGCGCTATATTAAGCGTAATACACCTAATTTAAGTCAACTGAGTAAGGCCGTTGATAAAGGCATGGGGTTAAGTGATGACAGATAAGCGCAAAGACGGATCGGGAAAGCTGCTTTACTGCTCTTTTTGCGGCAAAAGCCAGCATGAAGTGCGTAAGTTGATTGCTGGCCCGTCAGTGTATATCTGCGATGAGTGTGTCGACTTATGTAACGACATCATTCGCGAAGAGATCAAAGAGGTCGCACCGCATCGTGAGCGCAGTTCGCTGCCGACGCCACACGAAATCCGTCATCACCTGGATGATTATGTCATCGGTCAGGAGCCGGCGAAGAAAGTCTTGGCGGTAGCGGTGTACAACCACTACAAACGTCTGCGCAACGGCGATAACAGCAATGGCGTCGAGTTGGGCAAGAGTAATATCCTATTGATTGGCCCGACCGGTAGCGGTAAAACGCTGTTGGCCGAGACGCTGGCCCGTTTTCTGGATGTGCCGTTCACCATGGCAGATGCCACCACGTTGACCGAAGCCGGTTACGTGGGGGAAGACGTGGAGAATATCATCCAGAAGTTGTTGCAGAAATGCGACTACGATGTGGAAAAGGCACAGCGCGGCATCGTCTACATTGACGAAATTGATAAGATTTCCCGTAAGTCAGATAACCCGTCCATTACCCGTGATGTCTCGGGTGAAGGCGTCCAGCAGGCGTTGCTGAAGCTGATTGAAGGCACGGTGGCGGCGGTGCCGCCACAGGGGGGGCGTAAGCATCCTCAGCAGGAGTTTTTGCAGGTTGATACCTCTAAAATCCTGTTCATCTGTGGTGGGGCATTCGCCGGTTTGGATAAGGTGATTGGCCAGCGGGTGAATACCGGTTCAGGTATTGGCTTTGGTGCCACCGTTAAGGGCGAATCTGAAAAAGCGACCGAGGGCGAACTGTTATTACAGACGGAGCCGGAGGACTTGATCAAATTTGGTTTGATCCCGGAGTTCATTGGTCGTCTGCCGGTGGTTGCGACGCTGACCGAACTGAGCGAAGACGCGCTGGTGCAAATTCTGAAAGAGCCAAAAAACGCGCTGACCAAGCAGTATCAGGCGTTGTTCAATCTGGAAGGCGTGGAGCTGGAGTTCCGCGACGAGGCGCTGGCGGCGATCGCCAAGAAAGCGATGAAACGCAAAACCGGCGCACGTGGTCTGCGTTCTATTGTTGAGGGCGCATTGTTAGACACCATGTATGACCTGCCATCGTTAGAAAGCGTAGACAAAGTGGTGATTGATGAATCGGTGATTGCCGGTCAGTCCAAACCGTTGTTGATTTATGGTAAACCTGAAGCGCAGGCGTCAGGCGAATAATTAACCAGCCAAACCAGAAAGTTAACCGTAAAGTGGGGGATTTTATCCCCCATTTCTTTTTCCTGCATTCTTGCCGTTGAATGTAAGAGATTCATCCCCATATACTCAGTAACCAGATTTTATGAAACGTTTCATGCTTGCGTCTCATGAGATTCCCCTAAATCCTGGCGGAAATTAAACTAAGAGAGAGCTCTATGAACCCTGAGCGTTCCGAACGCATTGAAATCCCCGTCCTGCCCTTGCGTGACGTGGTGGTTTATCCGCACATGGTGATCCCGTTATTTGTTGGCCGGGAAAAGTCGATTCGGTGCCTCGAAGCCGCAATGGATCACGATAAGAAGATCATGCTGGTGGCACAGAAAGAGGCCTCAACGGATGAACCAGGCATTAACGATTTGTTCTCGGTCGGCACGGTAGCGTCGATCCTACAAATGTTGAAACTGCCCGACGGCACGGTAAAAGTGTTGGTCGAAGGCTTACAGCGTGCGCGTATCACCACGCTTTCTGACAGCGGCGAACATTTTGCGGCGCACGCAGAGTACCTTGACTCACCGGCGATTGACGAGCGTGAACAAGAAGTCTTGGTGCGCACCGCGATCAATCAGTTTGAAGGCTATATCAAACTGAACAAAAAAATTCCCCCGGAGGTGCTGACTTCACTGAACAGCATCGACGACGCTGCGCGTCTGGCGGATACCATCGCCGCGCATATGCCGCTGAAGCTCAGCGACAAGCAATCGGTATTAGAGATGTTCGATATTACCGAGCGTCTTGAGTATTTGATGGCGATGATGGAATCGGAGATCGACCTGCTGCAGGTGGAAAAACGTATCCGTAATCGCGTCAAGAAACAGATGGAAAAGAGCCAGCGCGAGTACTATCTGAACGAGCAGATGAAAGCTATTCAGAAAGAACTGGGTGAGATGGATGACGCGCCAGACGAACACGAAGCGCTGAAGCGCAAGATTGATGCGTCGAAAATGCCGAAAGACGCGCGTGAAAAGACCGAAGCGGAACTGCAAAAACTGAAAATGATGTCGCCGATGTCTGCGGAAGCGACCGTAGTACGTGGCTATATCGATTGGATGCTGCAAGTGCCGTGGAGTGCGCGCAGCAAAGTGAAGAAAGACTTGGTCAAAGCGCAGGAAGTGCTGGATACCGATCACTATGGCCTCGAACGCGTCAAAGACCGCATCCTTGAGTATCTTGCGGTGCAAAGTCGTGTCAGCAAAATCAAAGGGCCAATTCTGTGTCTGGTGGGGCCGCCTGGGGTGGGTAAAACCTCTCTGGGGCAGTCGATCGCCAAAGCGACCGGCCGTCAGTACGTGCGTATGGCCTTAGGTGGCGTTCGCGATGAGGCTGAAATCCGTGGGCACCGCCGCACCTATATTGGTTCTATGCCGGGTAAACTGATCCAGAAAATGGCGAAGGTGGGGGTTAAAAACCCATTATTCCTGCTGGATGAGATCGACAAAATGTCGTCCGACATGCGTGGCGATCCGGCTTCTGCACTGCTTGAAGTGCTGGATCCCGAACAGAACGTTGCGTTCAACGATCACTATTTGGAAGTCGATTACGATCTGTCCGATGTGATGTTTGTGGCTACGTCTAACTCGATGAACATCCCAGCGCCGCTTTTGGATCGTATGGAAGTGATTCGTCTTTCCGGTTATACCGAAGACGAAAAGCTGAACATTGCTAAACAGCACCTGCTGCCTAAACAGCTCGAACGTAACGCATTGAAGAAAAATGAGTTAACGGTTGATGACAGCGCTATTATCGGCATTATTCGCTATTACACGCGTGAAGCTGGGGTGCGTAGTTTAGAACGTGAAATTTCCAAACTGTGCCGTAAAGCAGTAAAAACGCTGCTGATGGACAAAACTACCAAGCACATCGAGATCAACGGTGACAACCTGAAGGATTACTTGGGCGTTCAGCGTGTGGACTACGGCCGTGCAGACACCGAAAACCGTGTGGGGCAGGTGACCGGCTTGGCATGGACGGAAGTGGGGGGCGATCTGCTGACCATTGAAACGGCTTGCGTACCGGGCAAAGGTAAGCTGACTTACACCGGTTCGTTGGGCGAAGTCATGCAAGAGTCCATTCAGGCCGCGCTGACCGTGGTGCGTGCTCGGGCTGACAAATTGGGTATCAACGCGGATTTCTACGAGAAACGTGATATCCACGTGCATGTGCCTGAAGGTGCAACGCCGAAGGATGGCCCAAGTGCCGGTATTGCCATGTGTACCGCATTAGTTTCTTGCCTGACAGGCAACCCGGTGCGTGCCGATGTGGCGATGACCGGTGAGATTACGTTGCGTGGTCAAGTGCTGCCAATTGGCGGTTTGAAAGAAAAACTGCTGGCGGCGCATCGTGGCGGCATTAAGACCGTGCTGATCCCTTACGAGAATAAACGCGATCTGGAGGAAATTCCTGATAACGTTATCGCCGATCTTGAGATTCATCCGGTACAAAAAATTGATGAAGTTTTGAACATTGCGTTGCAAAACCCGGCATTCGGCGCTCAGCCGGTCGCGGTAAAATAGTGACGTACTGCAAAAACCATTGATAAATCTTATGCTGGCAGGTCAATTCGCACTTGCCAGTATTTTTTTGTGCCGCTAACTTAGACAACTGTCGGCCTGAGTCTCGCTACATCGTGAGCAGCTTGCCAAGGTTCGATGGGCTTGATATAACAGCTGCGCTGTCGTGCCGTAGGGATTTTTCGGTGCGGCGATAGAATTCTAGAGGGGATGATAGAGTGAATAAGTCACAACTGATCGACAAAATTGCCGCAGGTGCTGATATTTCCAAAGCGGCAGCTGGACGTGCTTTAGATGCAATCATTGCATCTGTAACTGAATCCTTGAAGGAAGGGGATGACGTGGCTCTGGTTGGTTTCGGTTCTTTTACCGTGCGTGAGCGTTCAGCTCGCACCGGCCGTAACCCGCAGACCGGTAAAGAAATTAACATTGCTGCTGCCAAAGTACCCGCCTTCCGTGCAGGTAAAGCGCTGAAAGACGCGGTAAACTGATTGCAGCGTCTAACCGGTTAGCGTCAATA
This sequence comes from Serratia sp. NPDC078593, assembly GCF_050268245.1. Classification (NCBI taxonomy): domain Bacteria; kingdom Pseudomonadati; phylum Pseudomonadota; class Gammaproteobacteria; order Enterobacterales; family Yersiniaceae; genus Serratia; species Serratia sp. NPDC078593. The sequence continues at coordinate 86,962 of NZ_JBNNGK010000016.1, forward strand.
GGTTTTGTGTTAAACAATCACCTGACGCAATCGAGTTGGTAAGGTAAGATACAAGGCGCATCGGATTGATGCGCTTTTTTTATTTTTGTCGCAGGGAACGCGCCTGCACAAGGGTTTTTAATCCATATTACAGCGGAGTGTTGTCACACTATGATGGACAATTTACGCGCGGCAGCTAATCACGTCGTGCTCAAAATCATCCTGGCCCTGATCATTTTGTCATTTGTCTTGACCGGGGTGGGTAACTACCTGATCGGCGGTTCCGGCGATTATGCAGCGAAAGTAAATGGTCAGGTGATCGAACGCGCTCAGCTGGAACAGGCCTTCCAGGGTGAACGCAGCCGAATGCAGCAGCAATTGGGCGACCAGTTTTCGGAATTGGCTGGCAATGAAGGCTATATGCAGCAACTGCGCCGTCAGTCACTCTCACAGTTGATCGACAACGTATTGCTTGATCAGTATGCGAAAAAACTCGGTCTGACCATCAGTGATGATCAGGTTAAGGATGCGATCCGTAAAGCGCCTTATTTCCAGACTGACGGTCAATTTGATAACGCCAAGTATCTCGATTTGATTACGCGAATGGGCTACAGCGCCGATAACTATGCGCAGTCTATGCGCCAACAGTTGCTGAACCAGCAGGTTATTCAGGCATTCGGTAATTCCGGTTTTGTTCTGCCAAGCGAGTCTGAGTTGATGGCGGCGCTGGTGCTGCAAGAGCGTGATGTGCGTTTAGCGACCATCGATCTCAAGGCGCTGCAGGCGAAGCAAAATGTCAGCGATGATGAGCTTAACGATTATTACCAACAAAACAAAAACAGCTTCCTGGCACCTGAAGAAGTTCAGGTGAGTTATATCCCAATGGATGCTGCGGCGATGCAAAATAAGATCACGGTCAGCGACGTTGAAATTAGCGATTACTACGATCAGCACAAAAGCAGCTTCGGCCAGCCTGAACGCAAGAACTATAGCGTAATTCAGTTGAAGACCGAAGATGAAGCCAAAGCGGTATTGAAAGAGCTGAACAACGGCGGCGATTTTGCTTCACTGGCGAAAGAAAAATCTACCGACATCATCTCTAAGCGTAACGGCGGCGAGCTGGGTTGGTTGGAACCTGATACCACAGCGGATGAACTGAAACAAGCTAACCTCACCGAAAAAGGCCAGGTTTCCGGCGTGGTGAAGTCTTCCGTGGGTTACCTGATTGTGCGTCTTAACGACATCGAACCTGAAAAGGTGAAATCGTTGAGTGAAGTGCGTGAAACGATTGCTGAAAAAGTGAAGCAGGAAAAAGCGTTAGACGCGTATTATGCACTGCAGCAAAAAGTCAGCGAAGCGGCGACCAACGACAATGAATCATTGGCCTCGGCAGAAGACGCCGCTGGCGTTAAAGCAGTGAAAACCGCGTGGTTCACCCGTGATAACATTCCAGCAGAATTAAACTTCAAGCCATTAGTACAAGCGATCTTTGACGGTTCTCTGATCGGCGAGAATGGCGCTCCGGGTAGCAACTCTGATGTCATTAATGTTGAGGGCGATCGTGCCTTCGTTGTTCGGGTATCGGGCCACAAACCTGAAGGTGTTGAGCCATTCGACAAAGTGAAAGATCGCGTCGCCGAGCTGGTGACACGCAACAAAGCCATGCAAGAGGCCAAGCTGCAAGGCGAGAAATTGCTGGTTGAGCTGAAGCAGGGCAAAGGCGATGAAGCCATGAAAGCCGCAGGTCTGAGCTTTGGTGCTGAACAGAAGATGGCGCGCGCGCGCGAAGACAGCCAATTGGTTGAAAGCGTATTCGCCTTGCCTCATCCACAGCCAGGCAAACCGGTTTACGGCATGTCGCAGGATCGCCAGGACAATGTAGTGCTGATTGCTCTGGATGCGGTGAAACCGGGCACATTAGCCGCTGACGAGATGAAGACCTTCACCGGTAAAATGCAGGAAGGCGCTTTGGGTGTGACGTTCGACTCACTCTTGACTAACCTGCGTAAAGAAGCCGATATCAAAATGGGTGCAGCGGAGCAACAACCGCAATAAGCCACGCAGTTTTCTGCAACATGATGTAATCCCCAAAGGCCGCTTTCGCGGCCTTTTCCACATTTGGTCTTCGGCCATTGCTGAAATTTTGTGGCTGCTGCAAGGTGTCTTAGCTGTTAAACACAAGGAGGATACAGCGATGTCATCAAACAAAATAAGCGTGGTTCAATATTATCAACGTAGCGCCAAAAGCATCTTGGTAGCGGCGTTATTGGCGTTGAGCCTTTCCCCCGCTATTGCGGCAGAGAAACCGATTTCAGGGCAGAAAACCACCGCAGTGGCCCCCTCAACCAAAGTGGTGGCTCAGGGTGAGGCTGAATCGTCCTACCAAGGTGAAGCGATGGTCAGTATCAATCAGGCTGATGCTGAGCAACTTGCCAGCGTACTGAATGGTGTCGGGTTGAAAAAAGCCGAGGCTATTGTGCGGTATCGTGAACAAAATGGGCCATTCACGGAAATCGATCAGTTACAGGAAGTGCCTGGAATCGGTCCTGCTTTGTTCGAAAGAAATCGTGCTCGGCTGAAAATGTGATCCCGATCGCGGCTGTGGGGCAAAGTGCGTTCGCAGCCGCATTCCTCTGCTACATTTTTACAGGTCATACCAGTAGGGTGGCACATAATAAAATGAGCTTAGGCAGGCAAGAGTGCCTGCCTGACAGGGTTATCACCAGGCCGGAGCAAACGTTCACTATGCAAACCTATATTAAAGTCCGTGGCTTTCATCTTGATGTTTATCAACATGTTAATAACGCGCGTTATCTTGAGTTCTTGGAGGAGGCGCGTTGGGAGTGGTTGAGCGAGCTGAATGCTTTCGATTGGATGACCAAAAATCACATCGCTTTTATCGTGGTAAACATAAATATTAATTACCGTAAACCGGCGGTGCTGGGCGATAAGCTACGCATTGATAGCCGGATGGAACAACTGAATGGTAAAAGTGGTGTACTGAGCCAAACGGTAACATTAGAGCCGGATGGCTCCCCGGTAGCGGATGCGTTATTGACTTTCGTCTGTGTGGATTTAACAACCCAGAAGGCGTTACCGATCGAAGGGGAGCTACGTGAGCATTTGATCAGTTTGCAACAGCAAGAGACTCATCGGTAGAAGATGGGCGGCTACAAGTGCCGCCCGGCAGAGATTCAGGCCAACCCGGTTTTGTGTTTCAGGCTTGCCATTACTTCGGCCTGGTGAGCCTGATACTGCATTAGCCCCTTGGCGCGCAGATGGCAAGCAGCGCACTCACCACAGCCGTTACCTTTGAGACCGTTATAGCAGGTCAGTGTGTTGTGACGTACGCGGTCAAGCTGGTGGTAGTAATCCGCTAATGCCCAGGTTTCCGCTTTATCAAGCCACATTAGCGGTGTTTCGAAGCGAATATCACGTGCAATACCCAGTACGATGGCTTGATTAAGTGCTTTGACGAATTCATCCCGGCAATCGGGATAACCAGAAAAATCGGTCTCACAAACACCTGTGATCACGGCCTCTGCTTCTACCTGATAGGCATAAATTGCCGCTAGCGTCAGGAATAAAATATTGCGTCCTGGCACGAAGGTACTGGGTAATGCGCCGGGTTGCTCATTACCCAAGGTCGGTACGGGAATGTTATCGCGCGTTAGGCTACTGACAGCCAGTTCGTTAAGTAAACCGACATCCATTATTTTGTGCGCTTTGGCTCCGAGTGCCAGCGCCAGCTCGCGAGCGACGTCAATTTCTGCACGGTGACGCTGTCCGTAATCGAATGTAATGCAATGAACGTCGTCATACTGTTGCAAGGCTTGAATTAAGCAGGTCGTGGAGTCTTGTCCACCGCTGAATACCACCACTGCACGTTTCATAAGATCAACCTTTTGCTGCGGTCCCTCCCGATAAACATTCGGGCGACCTGATGAGTAAATTTACCCTCGCTATAGTAGCAGAATTGACGAGTAGGGCGTAGGCGGGGTTACTCTACAGGCGGTGGTAGCCAGGCCTGGCAGAAATCAAACCATCCGTGTGCGGTGAGCGTGACACCTTGAATATGCGGTGGTGCGCTCACCTGATATTGGTAATTAAACAATGGCGTAATGATTGCCGCTGCCATTAATTGCTGATAATAGCTTTTTAGCTCACTGAAGCGCTGTGGTTCATCTTTAATTTGTTGAATACGCAATAAGTTTTGTTCTTGTTGCTGGCTGTATGCTGCCGGCAATATTCCGCGCCATAGTGCATCCTGTCGTAGCCAACTTTCCAGTGTAGCCTCTGGTGCCTCACCGATGAGATTATCCGCCAATAGCAAATCGGCTTGGCTAATCTGCTCAGTACTGAGCCATCGCTTACCGGAAAAGTAGTGAATTTCTAGCTCACAACCGTGGTTGGCTAATAGTGCTTTTAACGCATGGGTCACCGTAACCAGCTCTATTGGTGGATGGTACAGCAGCGTTAATTTAGAGGGTAACGATAGCTCTTCCATAACTTCATGCTGCGGAATAGCCCAACCGGGCAGCATTTCCTCGCTTGGAGTAATCACGCCATTGGGAATCGGTAAATTAGCCAGTAATCCGGACTGCTGTATCAGCATTAATAACCTTTTCCCTTGGCGCTCAGATACTATGCCGCGCTGTAGATTGAGCGCGAGATAACACCATCCTGGGCTGGTGCTGCGCTGAACCGGCTGTGCCAACGGTAGTTCTTCCTGTTGACCAAGGGTAATCTGTACCGGGTGTTGGCAACGAGTAACACCGTAATCGGCATCCGGCTCTGGTGTTATCCAGTACTCGATGCTTTCCAGATAGGGATGTTGCAGGTGGTAAAATGAATGCTGCTCTAAACGTACCAAGTGTGCTTCATTCAGCATTAATTTGAATGGCCCTGCACCGAGCGTAACACTTTCCGGATGCGTTATCAGGCAAGGTAAATCAGCCAGCCGATGCGCTAGCCAATAATCTGGCGTATGCAGATCGAACTGGATGCATAAGGCATGCGGCAGGCTTATTTTCGTTACGCTTGTCAGGCTAGGTTGGCTGCGGGGATGCAGCTTCAGATTTTCTAGCGTTTGTAACACTTGCTGCCCGCTGAGCTGTTCGCCATTATGCCAACGCAATTGGCTGCGTAAGAAAAATTGCCAACGTAAACCGTCAGCACTGATCTGCCAATGGTGCGCTAAATCTGGCTGAGGATGTGGGTTGCCGGTATGAAAACGAGTCAATCCCGCATGCAAGGTCGAGACTAAGTGTTGTTCGGCGCGTCCGGTGAGCGTCAACGGCTCCAGTGACTCGAGTGGGCGATAATAGGGAATGCGCAGCGTAGGACTATCTGCCAGCCACTGCCCGCCGAGGTGAGGACTCAATAGTTCTTGCAGGTGCTGTGGATTCACTCGTGCCAGCTCAAGAGCCGCGCGGTGATCGCCTCGTTGCAAAAGCCGCTGAAGCAGCATAGCGCGCAATTCGTCGGGGGTTTTAAGGCACTGTAATTGCGCGCGTTTACCGCGTCCTGCCTGCGAGTGCCAGCTCAACCAGCCTTGATCTTGTAACTGTTGGACTAAGGTTCGTGCATGTCGCTCACTGCAATAAAATAGCGCAGCCAGTTGTGCCATGGTAATCGCCACTGGCTCGCTGCCGAGTTGTTGATACAGGCGTTGGTATTGACTGAGGCGGTGAATCAGTCGCATGGCATTTCCTTTTGTCTTTTAAACCGTTGTATTTGCCGTGTTGCGGCGACCTGAAGCCAGTCAATCATAAATCAGGAACAGTTTTTTTAAATTGTTCACTATTACTTCCGCAAATACCATCACATACTGCAATCACGGTAATCTTCTCTCATACACAGGGGTTTTTATGTATCGGCTGGCTGCTTTTGACATGGATGGCACATTGCTGACACCTGACCATCAGGTTGGGGCGGCGACATTGGCGATGCTGCATCGACTGGTGGAGAGAGGGATGATTGTGACCTTCGCCACCGGCCGCCATTATCTTGATGCCCAGCCAGTCATGGCGCAACTGGGATTGCAGGGCTATCTGATTACGGGCAACGGTACCCGCGTGTATGACGATCATGGGCAGTTGCTCTACACGGCTGATTTACCAGCAGAAATCGCCGAAGAACTGTTGCAGCGTGATTGGCATACCACCGCCAGTCTACATGTGTTTCGTAATGAGGGATGGTTAACAGAGTTTGCGGTGCCGGAAATGTTACAGGCGCATCACCTGAGCGGTTTCCATTTCCAACTGACTGAACTACGCAGTTTGCCGTCTATTGGCAACAGCAAAGTGTGTTTTGTCGGGGCGCATGAGGCATTAGTCGCTTTGCAGTTGCGGTTAAGTGACCATTTTTCTGGGCGAGTCGATTTATGTTTTTCAGCCGAAGATTGCCTCGATGTATTGCCGCTAGGGTGTAATAAAGGCGTGGCGCTGGATAGGCTTTGTCATCATCTGGGGCTGAGTTTGGCTGATTGCATGGCATTTGGTGATGCAATGAATGATAAAGAAATGTTGGCGTCTGTCGGCCACGGTGTGGTGATGGGCAATGCATTACCGCAATTAAAAGCACTATTGCCGCAACTGCCGGTTATTGGCCACTGCGAAAAGCAGGCGGTAGCGCACTATTTGAACCATTGGCTGTGTTCACCACGCTCTCCTTATACCCCCGTATAGCAGAGTTCCCTTTGCAGCCAGCCGGGTATATTTACCCGGCTTTTTTTGTGCGCAGAAAACCCCCAGCTAGGCTGGGGGTTCAGTAAAGCTTTCAGCTTTGAGCCAGTTATAAAAACCCCTTTTGATTTGTTAAAA
>NZ_JBNNGK010000017.1:0-85594 GCF_050268245.1 Serratia sp. NPDC078593
AACTGTTTTAACAAATCAAAAGGGGTTTTTATAACTGGCTCAAAGCTGAAAGCTTTACGGAACCTCCAGCCTAGCTGGAGGTTTTCTGTGCACAAGAAAAAGCCCCTGTGTAACAGGAGCTTTCAAACTGCTGACAACGCTTGTGATTAGAGAAAACGTGCTGAATGGGGCGCTAGGCCCGCGGTTCTCAGGTTCAAAGGCAACATTATCATCAACCTCAAAGTCCCCGCGCAACAGGCGCTTTCTGAATAAATCGACAGTCAGTACAGCAAAAACGCGCTTACTCAGTATCGACCGGGATAATGTCCTGTAGATTATACAAGGTTATCAGTGTTTTCAGCCGATCGGTCGCACCAGAAATTTTTAACTCTGTGCCGTGTTGTTCGCACAAATGCACCAACAGCGCCAACCCAGAAGAATCCACCCGCTGGAGTTGTGCCACGTCAATAGCCGTTTTATCCGTCAGCAAAGTTGCGCGCTGCTGCCATAATGGCAACAGCGTTTCCCGATCCAGATCGCCGCTTAATACCAGCGTCTTTTGCTGCGTTTCAACGCGAAGAGATTCCGTCATTACGATTTCTGATCCAGCGTAATCGGCTGTTTGGCTGCGGCCTGCAACTGCAGCGTCAAACCGTCGATACCTTTAGTACGCAGTGTCGATGCCCACTCATTTTGCTTGGTGGTAATCATGCTGACACCTTCGGCAATCATGTCATAAGCCTGCCAATGGCCCGTTTTGGTGTTTTTACGCCACTGAAAATCTAAACGAACCGGCGGGCGGCCACTGGCATCAATGATGGTCACGCGAATGGCAATAATATTCGCATCACCCAACGGTTTTGCAGGCGCAATCTGATAGGTTTGGCCATGATACATCGCCAATGCCTGCCCGTAAGCCTGTTCCAGATAAGATTGGAAAGCGGAGAAGTAAGCCTCACGCTGTGCCGGTGTCGCTTCTTTGTAGTAACGGCCCAGCACCAACGCACCAGCGTATTTAACCTGTACAAATGGCATCAGTTCCTGATGTACGATCGTGCGCAGATAGTTAGGATCCTGCTTGATTCTTGGCTGCTCAGTCTTAAGGCGATCGAACGTCTTCTGCGCGGCCTCTTGCATCATGCTGTAAGGGTCGGTTTGGTCGACCGCATTCGCCAGCGGTGCCACCACCAACAACGCAACCATTAATAAACGTTTAAACATGCAAGTTTCCTCTTAAATGACTTGGCGTAGTAGGTAAACTACGGGGCTTCACCGGCTGCCGGTGCCGCATCTTCCGGTTTGGCTGCGCTATCCTGGCTGCCGCTTTTGTACAGGAACTGGCCTATCAAGTCTTCCAGAACCATCGCTGATTTAGTGTCTTGAATGGTGCCACCCTCTTTGAGGATAGACGTTCCCATTTCTGGATCTTCAAAACCCACGTTCAATGCCAAATATTGCTCCCCCAGCAAGCCAGAAGTACGAATGGCCAGCGAACTGGTATCTGGAATGTGGTTAAATTTCTCTTGAATATCCAGCGCGACGCGCGGGGTATAGGTTTTAGGATCCAGGGCAATGTCTGCCACACGGCCTACCACCACCCCACCAATTCTCACCGGCGAACGCGCTTTCAAACCACCGATATTATCGAAGGTCGCGTAGATACGGTAGGTCGGCTCGCTGCCGATCGATTTCACGTTCGCCACCTGCAAGCAAATAAAAATAATGGCGCACAGTGCGATCAGCATGAATGCCCCAACCCAGATTTCACTCTTCTTCGTTTGCATCGACTCAATTCCCAAACATCAGTGCTGTCAGCACGAAATCTAATCCCAACACCGCCAGAGACGAATGTACCACGGTTCGGGTCGTCGCCTGGCTAATCCCTTCAGAAGTCGGTACAGCATCATATCCGTTAAAGATAGCAATCCAGGTAACGGTAATGGCAAAGACCACGCTCTTGAGCACACAATTCACTAAATCTTGCTGCCACTCCACAGCGCCTTGCATTGCCGACCAGAAGAAGCCACTGTCGATACCCTTCCAGTCTACCCCCACTATCGAGCCCCCCCAGATACCCACGGCGACAAAGATAATGGTCAACAACGGCATACTGATCAACCCGGCCCAGAAACGTGGTGCCACGATGCGGCGCAGCGGATCAACGGCCATCATCTCCAGACTGGAGATTTGCTCGGTGGCTTTCATCAAGCCAATTTCTGCGGTAAGCGCTGAACCGGCACGCCCGGCGAACAACAACGCGGTCACCACTGGACCTAATTCACGCAGCAGTGACAGCGCCACCATCATACCGAGACTGGCCTCAGCACTGTATGTGGTGAGCACCAAATACCCCTGCAAGCCTAACACCATGCCGATAAACAGCCCGGAAACCATGATGATCAACAAGGACTGCACGCCAACGCTATGGAGTTGCTTGATCAACAACGGCCACTGCCTGCGCGGTTCAGGCCGCCCGACTAGCGCGCCCCATAACATCAGTCCGGCGCGGCCAAATGCGGCGCTGGTGTTGATGCCTCGGCGTCCAAAAGACGCTAACGCCTGTAATAACATGAGGATAGTTACTCCCTTATCCTAACAGTTCGGCACGGTAATCACCGGCCGGGTAACGGAAGGGTACTGGCCCATCGGCAATACCATCCAAGAACTGGCGCACGCGCGCATCTGGATTATTCTGTAATTCCGGTGTGGTACCTTCAGCAATCACGCGATTTTCCGCCACAATGTAAGCGTAATCGGCAATGCTCAACACTTCAGGCACATCGTGCGAGACCACAATACACGTAATACCCAGTGCATGGTTCAGTTCGTCAATCAGTTTGACCAGCACCCCCATGGTAATGGGATCTTGCCCGACGAACGGCTCATCAAACATAATTAATTGTGGATCGAGCGCGATAGCACGCGCCAGTGCGGCTCGACGCGCCATGCCACCAGACAGCTCATTCGGCATCAACTCCGCCGCCCCACGTAACCCTACTGCCTCTAGCTTCATCAGCACCGTGGTACGTAAAATCTCTTCCGGCAACGCGCTATGCTCACGCAGCGGAAAGGCCACATTTTCGAACACGGTCAAATCGGTAAACAACGCGCCCGATTGAAACAGCATGCTCATTTTTTTGCGCGCCTCATACAGTTGATGGCGCGATAAAGCGGGAATATTGTCACCGTCAAACCAAATCTCGCCGCTATCTGGCGTCAACTGCCCGCCGATCAAACGTAACAACGTTGTTTTGCCAATGCCGGACGGCCCCATGATCGCCGTTACTTTGCCACGCGGAACCGTCAGGTTGATGTCGTCGAATATCAGCCTTTCACCACGGGAGAAGCTCATCCCGCGCACCTCGACCAGATGCTCTGCCTTATGCTGCATATTAAATCCTTACGTACGCCTCATTGAGCACGTTCCATCGCTCTTTTCAGCGCATTGGAATACATATTTACCCGTGATAATAATCGAATGGGCACGACGCGGTTCATCTTTACAAAAACTTACCGGCATTTCGCTACCAATGGTGCCATAGGTTTTACTTTTGAGCTGCACACGGTCAAAATTAGACATATAACGCAAAAAAAATAAAACTGTTCGCTTTTTAGCCAGAAAAACCTGCGCGGCGTTGCCGCACACCACAATGGGCAAGCAAGATAGCTGAATTGCAGCTGTTAACCAACGAACGGGATAATTCCCACAAAGGAATCTGCATGTTTCTCGCGATAGCATTATTAATCGTTGGTTTATTTTTACTGGTGTATGGTGCCGACCGTTTAGTTTATGGTGCGGCTGTGATTTCCCGCTCGCTGGGCGTGCCGCCGCTGATTATCGGCATGACCATTGTGGGGATAGGCACATCGCTGCCGGAGTTAATCGTATCAACAACTGCGGCGTTGAACGGCCAGATCGACATGGCGGTCGGTAACGTTATCGGCTCCAACATTACCAATATTTTACTGATACTTGGTGTCGCCGCCTTAATTCATCCTCTGGCTGTACGTTCTGAAGTGCTACGACGCGAACTGCCACTGATGTTAGCGGTCACAGTATTATGCGGTTTTGTGTTGATGGACAATTATCTCAGCCGGTTAGATGGCCTGGTGCTGTTAGCCACTGCCGTCGGGTTTATCGTATTGATGCTCAAAATCGCTCGCCTGGCGCAGCGCGAAGGCAGTGATAGCCTAACGGTTGAACAACTTTCTGAACTGCCGCAAGACAGTAGCAATACGGTGGCTATTCTCTGGCTGGTGTTGGCATTGATTATTTTGCCGCTCTCGTCCCGTATGATTATCGATAATGCCACTGCCATCGCCCATTATTTTGGTATGAGTGAGTGGGTCGTCGGATTAACGCTGATCGCCATCGGCACCAGTTTACCCGAGCTTGCAACCACCATTGCCGGTGCCCTCAAGGGCGAAGACGATATGGCGATTGGCAATATCATCGGCTCAACTATTTTCAACACGGTGATTGTGCTTGGCGTTCCCGCGCTACTTTCACCGGGTCGTATCGATCCAGTCGCCTATCAGCGTGATTATTGGGTGATGCTGGCAGTCAGCATTGTGCTGAGCGCCTTGTGTATTAGCCGCAAACATCGCATCGGCCATCTGGCTGGCGCTCTGTTATTATGTGGCTTTGTTGCGTATCTTGCGGTGCTGTTTTTTAACCCTTTCGGTTTATTTGGCTATCCCCACTAGCCTTGTTGGTACAAGGCAGCCTGAGATGACGGGGATAAATGACGGGAATAAGCATGTCGAATAGTGAATTGCATCAAGGCTTCGATTTTCAGCAAGCCGGTAAAGAAGTACTTCAAATTGAACGCGACGGGCTAGCCCAGCTCGATCGCTATATCAATGAAGATTTCACCCGCGCTTGCGAAGCGATCGCCGCATGCAGCGGTAAAGTGGTGGTGATGGGGATGGGTAAATCCGGCCATATTGGTTGCAAAATCGCCGCCACCTTCGCCAGTACCGGCACGCCTTCATTCTTTGTGCATCCGGCGGAAGCCAGCCACGGCGATCTGGGGATGGTCACGCCGCAGGACATCGTGTTGGCCATTTCCAACTCTGGCGAGTCCAACGAGATCCAAGCGTTGATTCCGGTATTGAAGCGCCAGCAAATCCAATTGATTTGCATGACGAATAACCCAGACAGCTCAATGGGTAAAGCGGCCGATATTCATCTGTGCATCAAAGTGCCGCAGGAAGCCTGCCCACTTGGCCTTGCTCCCACGACCAGCACCACGGCGACACTGGTCATGGGCGATGCGTTGGCGGTTGCGTTGCTGAAAGCTCGCGGGTTTACCCCAGAAGATTTTGCCCTGTCACATCCGGGCGGTGCATTGGGCCGCCGCCTGCTGCTGCGCGTCAGTGATATCATGCACAGCGGTGATGACATCCCGCAGGTCAGTGCCGACGCTTCGCTGCGCGATGCATTACTGGAAATTACCCGCAAGAATCTTGGCATGACAGTGGTCTGCAACGATTTGATGAAAATCGCCGGTATTTTTACCGATGGTGACCTGCGCCGCATCTTTGATATGGGTATCGATCTTAACCATGCCAAAATCGCCGATGTAATGACGCTGGGTGGTGTGCGAGTCCGCCCCAACATGCTGGCGGTCGACGCACTTAACCTGATGCAACAGCGCCATATCACCGCGCTCTTGGTTGCCGATGGCGACCAATTGCTGGGTGTGGTACATATGCATGACATGCTACGCGCTGGCGTGGTGTAAGTGTTTAGACGGCTCAGGCGATCAAATCATCACCTGATGTAAAAGAGAATTTAGGAAAACCAATGAGTATGGTCGAAACCTGCTACGGACCGGTAACGAAAGACGTGATGGCGCGAGCCGGGAAAATCCGGCTGCTAATCTGCGATGTCGACGGTGTTTTGTCAGATGGGCTGATTTACATGGGCAACAGCGGTGAAGAACTGAAAGCCTTCAACGTCCGCGACGGATATGGCATTCGCTGCCTGAAAACCTCAGATATCGAAGTCGGCATCATCACCGGGCGCTCGGCCAAGTTGTTAGAAGATCGCGCAAAAACGCTCGGTATTACCTATCTGTATCAAGGACAATCGGATAAGCTTTTGGCCTTCCGCGAACTGTTGGATACACTGTCGCTGACGGCAGATCAGGTCGCCTATATTGGCGACGATTTGATTGATTGGCCGGTGATGGCGCAGGTAGGCTTGGCCGTTGCGGTAGCAGACGCCCATCCTCTACTAACGCCACGCGCCCATTACGTTACCCGAATTGCCGGTGGGCGCGGCGCAGTGCGTGAACTGTGTGACATTATTCTTTTGGCTCAGAACAAGCTGGAGGACGCCAAAGGGCTGTCAATATGAGCAAAACCAAACTGTGGGTCACCCTGATTCTGGCGGTGATCGTTATGGCCCTGATTGGCTGGAATATGGCGGACTTCGACGATGAAGCCACCGCCGGGCCGATCAATACTCAAGATCCGACCTATCAGAGCCAGCACACGGTCACGATCGTCTACAACCCGGCCGGTAAATTAAGTTATAAACTGGTGGCAGAAGACGTGAAGTATTACACCACCGATGAGCTGAGCTGGTTTACCCAGCCGGTGATGACGCTGTTTGATGAAAATGCCGTCGCGACGTGGTCAATACGCGCCGATCGCGCCAAACTGACCAAAGACCGGATGCTGTATCTGTATGGTCACGTCGAGGTGAACAGCCTGACGACCACCTCACAGCTGGAAAAAATTAAAACGGACAATGCTCAGGTGAACCTGGTAACTCAGGATGTCTCATCTGATGATGAAGTCACGCTTTTTGGTACCAATTTTACCTCTAACGGCATGAAAATGCGTGGAAATCTGCGGACCAAAACCGCTGAGCTGATTGATAAGGTTAAGACCCACTATGAAATTCAGAACCCAAACACCACTCCGTAATCTGTTGATCGGCAGCGTAGTTTTGGCCGCCAGCGCTCCGGCTCTGGCGTTGAAATCCGACTCCAGCCAACCGGTTAGTATCGACTCGTTAAAACAAGCTCTGGATATGCAAAGCAACGTCAGCACCTTTACTGATAACGTGGTGATCAAACAAGGTACTATCGAGATTAAAGCCGATAAAGTGGTGGTCACCCGCCCGGGCGGCGATCAGAATAAGACCTATATCGAAGCGTTCGGTAAACCGGTAACCTTCTACCAAATGCAAGACAACGGCAAACCGGTGAAGGGCCACGCGCAGAAAGTCCGTTACGACGTCGCGCCGCAACTGGTCACCCTGACCGGTAATGCCTATCTTGAACAGCTCGATAGCAACGTGAAAGGCGATCGCATCACCTACCTGGTGCAACAGCAGCAGATGCAGGCGTTCAGCGATAAAGGCAACCGCGTGAAAACGGTGCTAGTACCGTCGCAGTTGCAGGACAACAACGGTCAGAAAAAGAGTAACTAATCACTTATGGCAACACTTATCGCAGAAAACCTGGCGAAAGCCTACAAGGGCCGTAAAGTCGTTGAAGACGTCAGCCTGAAAGTGAAATCTGGCGAAATCGTCGGCCTGTTAGGCCCAAACGGCGCAGGCAAAACCACCACGTTCTACATGGTGGTTGGCATTGTGCAACGTGACGCCGGACGCATCGTGATTGACGATGAAGATATCAGCATTCTGCCGTTGCACGCCCGCGCCCGTCGCGGGATCGGTTATCTTCCACAGGAAGCCTCGATCTTCCGCCGCCTTAGCGTGTACGACAACCTGATGGCGGTGTTAGAAATCCGCGACGATCTGACCAGCGAGCAGCGCGCTGACCGCGCCAACGAGCTGATGGAGGAGTTCCACATCGGCCATTTGCGCGACAATCTGGGGCAGGCGCTGTCTGGCGGTGAACGTCGCCGCGTGGAAATTGCCCGCGCTCTGGCTGCCAACCCGAAATTTATCCTGTTGGATGAACCCTTTGCCGGGGTCGATCCTATTTCCGTTATCGATATCAAAAAAATCATTGAGCATTTGCGTGACAGCGGCTTGGGTGTGCTGATCACTGACCACAACGTGCGCGAAACACTGGACGTGTGCGAGCGCGCCTACATCGTCAGCCAAGGGCAACTGATCGCCCACGGCACGCCAGACGTTATCCTGGCCGATGAGCAGGTGAAACGCGTTTATCTGGGCGAAGAATTCCGCCTGTGATTGCCAGCTGTTCCCAATGAACGGCGGATAAGGGAAGTAGAAAGAAGATTATGAAGCAAGGTTTGCAACTCAGGCTTAGTCAACAACTGGCCATGCCCCCCCAGCTACAACAGGCGATACGCTTGCTGCAGCTGTCCACGCTTGAACTCCAGCAGGAGATCCAACTGGCGTTAGAGAGCAACCCGCTGCTTGAACAAACAGACCTGCACGACGAGATCGACGCCAAAGAAACCGCCGAAACTGAAGGGCTAGATACCCGCGAAGCGTTAGAGCAGAAAGATATGCCTGAAGAGCTGCCGCTGGACGCCACTTGGGATGAAATCTACACCGCGGGCACCCCCTCCGGCACCGGCAGCGATTACAGCGGCGATGAATTGCCGGTCTATCAGGGCGAAACCACGCAAACGCTACAGGATTACCTGATGTGGCAAGTGGATCTGACGCCGTTTTCTGATACCGACGCCGCCATTGCCACATCAATTGTCGATGCCGTTGACGACACCGGTTACCTTACCGTTCCGCTGGAAGACATTCTGGAAAGCATTGGCGATGAGAGCGTCTCGATGGACGAAGTCGAAGCCGTGCTCAAACGGGTGCAGCGTTTCGATCCCATTGGGGTGGCTGCACGCGACCTGCGCGACTGCCTGTTAATCCAACTTTCTCAGTATGCCAAGGACACGCCTTATCTGGCTGAGGCGCGGTTAATTATCAGCGAGCATCTGGATTTATTGGCCAACCACGACTTTCGCAGCCTAATGCGAACAACCCGCTCAAAAGAAGATACACTGAAAGAAGCGATGCTGTTGATTCAGTCACTCGACCCGCGACCTGGGCAATCGATCAATACCGGGGAGTCGGAATATGTGATCCCTGATGTGTTGGTGCGTAAGGTTCAGGGCAAGTGGGCCGTTGAGCTCAACGCTGACAGTATCCCGCGTTTGAAGATCAACCAACAGTACGCCGCACTGGGCAGCAGTTCGCGTAGCGAAGCCGATGGTCAGTTTATTCGCAGCAACCTGCAAGAAGCAAAGTGGCTGATAAAAAGCCTGGAAAGTCGTAACGACACGCTGCTGAAAGTCACACGATGCATCGTCGAGCAGCAAGAAGCGTTCTTTGAACAAGGCGAAGAATTTATGAAACCCATGGTGCTGGCTGACATCGCTCAGGCCGTGGATATGCATGAATCGACGATCTCACGCGTGACTACGCAGAAATTCCTGCACAGCCCGCGCGGCATTTTCGAATTGAAATATTTCTTCTCCAGCCATGTGAATACCGACAGCGGTGGCGAAGCCTCCTCGACGGCCATCAGGGCATTGGTGAAGAAATTGATCGCGGCGGAAAACCCCGCCAAACCGCTGAGCGACAGCCGGCTTGCAACCTTGCTCTCCGATCAGGGGATCAGGGTGGCACGGCGTACGGTCGCCAAGTACCGAGAGTCTTTGTCCATCCCGCCGTCGAACCAACGTAAACAGTTGGTTTGACCTCAATAGAGAAGGAAGACATTATGCAGCTCAACATTACCGGACACCACATCGTCATCACCGAACCTTTACGTGAGTTTGTGAATACGAAATTCGCTAAACTCGAGCAATATTTCGATCGTATTAATCAGGTGTATGTCGTTTTAAGTGTGGAAAAAGTGCAGCAGATCGCGGAAGCGACGCTGCACGTGAATGGAGGCGAGTTGCACGCCACCTCGGAAAAAGAAGATATGTATGCTGCAATTGATTGCCTTATTGATAAACTGGCGCGTCAATTGAACAAACATAAAGACAAACTGAAGCAACACTGACACTCTGGGCCACCAGCTTACAGCAGTGGCCCGAACGTAGCCTTAGCGCTACCCGGCAGCCATCGGCGTGTTACTCATTCGAGTAACGCGCCGATAAGCCATCAGGGTTTAACAGACGCAAAACCCGGCTCACAGATAATTCGGAGACCAGGTTTGAGTGAAGATGAGATGAACAACGAAACAATGCAATTAAACTCGGTATTAAATATCGAGTGCACCAGAAGCGCAGTCCATTGCAATAGCAAGAAGCGCGCTCTGGAGATTATCAGCGAACTGGCCGCAGCGCAGCTTAACCTGCCCCCGCAGGTGGTGTTTGACGCGGTTCTCACTCGTGAACGCATGGGTAGCACCGGTATCGGCAATGGCATCGCCATTCCCCATGGGAAACTGGAGGAGGACACATTGCGTGCCGTTGGCGTGTTTATCCGTCTCGATCAACCGATCGCCTTTGATGCGATCGATAATCAGCCGGTCGATCTGTTGTTCGCCTTGCTGGTGCCCGCCGATCAATGCAAAACACATTTGCATACGCTGTCGCTAGTCGCCAAGCGTCTGGCCGATAAAACCGTCTGTCGTCGCCTACGTGCTGCACAGAGTGACGAAGAGCTCTACCAAATCATTACCGAATAATATTTTTACCGGCGTGGCTTTCAGCCATCGTCGACGCGATATGCTAAGCCAGCCGCCTTATATTGCGGCAACAACGTTACTCAATTCCCCGCAGCTTAATTAACAATGCCGTGGGGGAGCAAGCTGCCGGTAAAAAGCCGCTTGAAGTATGAAAGGTATCCTGTTTTATTTGTCGTGGAGCCCGGCGATAGCTGGGTTCATATTTTCCACAGTGGCGATGAGCGCCATTGAGATGCCAGGGGGAGTTGCCACATGGTGCTGATGATTGTCAGCGGCCGTTCCGGTTCAGGGAAATCCGTCGCTTTGCGAGCGCTGGAAGATATGGGTTTTTACTGCGTCGATAACCTGCCCGTGGTGCTATTGCCACAACTTGCCCGCACGTTGGCAGAACGCAATAGCTCCGCCGCCGTGAGCATTGACGTGCGTAATATGCCGGAATCACCAGAGGTGTTTGAGTACGCCATGACACAGCTGCCGGACAGTTTCTCTCCGCAGTTGCTGTTTCTTGATGCCGACCGCAATACCCTGATCCGCCGTTACAGCGATACTCGCCGCCTGCACCCGCTATCCAGCAAAAACTTGTCGCTGGAAAGTGCCATCGATGAAGAAAGTGATTTACTGGAACCTCTGCGATCGCGTGCCGATTTGATCATCGACACCTCAGAGATGTCGGTGCATGAGCTGGCCGAAATGCTGCGAACACGGCTGTTAGGTAAACGCGAACGTGAACTGACGATGGTGTTTGAATCATTTGGTTTCAAACATGGTATCCCAATCGATGCCGATTACGTGTTCGACGTGCGTTTCCTGCCGAACCCGCATTGGGATCCTAAACTACGCCCGATGACCGGCTTGGATAAACCCGTCGCGTCATTCCTCGATCGCCACACAGAAGTACACAACTTCATCTACCAAACACGCAGCTACCTCGAACAGTGGTTACCAATGTTGGAAACCAATAATCGCAGTTATCTGACCGTAGCCATTGGGTGTACCGGCGGTAAGCACCGTTCGGTTTATGTGGCGGAACAGTTGGCCGATTACTTCCGTTCACGCGGCAAGAACGTGCAGTCTCGCCACCGTACGCTGGAAAAACGTAAGCAATGACGGTCAAGCAAACGGTTGAAATCAAGAACAAGCTGGGCATGCATGCGCGCCCGGCGATGAAACTGTTTGAATTGGTGCAGAGTTTTGACGCCGAGGTGCTGCTCCGCAATGACAGCGGCACCGAGGCTGAAGCCAGCAGCGTAATCGCGCTGTTGATGCTAGATTCCGCCCAAGGCCGTCAGATTGAGGTTGAGGCGACCGGGCCAGAGGAGCAGCAAGCACTGACCGCGGTGATTGAATTGTTCAACGCCGGCTTTGATGAAGATTAAGATCAAATACGGCTTAGGCAGTCCAGTGCGACGGCTTTGAAGCTGTCGAAGTCTTTACTCCCCAGCAAACGGCTCATCGAACGTTCGCGCACAAACGTGACGAACAGCTCGTAAATCGCCATCGCTTCTTCATAGTCACTTTTGCTGATTGCCAACAGGAAAATCACCTGCGCAATTTCCCCTTCCCCCCAGGCAATGCCTTGCGGCGCTAATAGCGTGACCACGATCGTCTTTTTCGCTAATAATCCCAATGAATGCGGTAATGCTATGCCTTCGCCCAACAGGGTCGACACAATCGCTTCGCGCTCTACCACGGACGGATAAAAATCCTCACCAACATAGCCTTCCCGCTCTAACTGCGAACACACTTTGCGGAATAATTGCTCCTGTGTCAGTGGCTCATCGACGATCATGAAATGATCGGCATCGAAGAACTTTTCCAGCATGTAGGGCTTAGTACGATCCACCAGTACCAGTTTGCCTAACTGTTCGAGCTGATACTCTGTCGGGAATGGCGACATCACCACCACCGGTTTATTCTTTTCATTAATACGTGCATTGGAAATGACAAAGTCTTCATCAATATGCTCCAACACCTCGTAGTCACGCAGCGAAACCGTGCGCGTCATGACGAGTTGCGGATATTTACGCGCAACCTGAGCCTGAATCATCCGTACCGTCGAATTACCCGTATCGCACACCAGCATCACCTGCGGATGGCGTTCATAACCGATGTTGTAGTGGCGCTCAAGCCCAACGCCAATGTGCAGCACCAAATAACCGATCTCATTTTCGCTCAGCGTATAAGGGGTATATTTACCCCAACTCGACACCGCCGCCAGCGTCACATCGTAGGCCATAGGATAGTGCTGTTTGATGTTAGTCAGCAGCGGATTAGGGATATTGATTTGATATTTCACCCGAGTAATCATGGTCTTGATATGAGTGAGCAGATCGGCGCGCAGCTGTTTGTCGCCCTGCAAGTTATAGTTATAGTGCGCATTAATATAGGAAAGAATGTAATTCACCAACGCCTCTTCATCGTCGGCATTGATCTCAGTTGGCTGTATATCCTGTACGCGCCGTGCAGCGATATTGACTCGCAGATACGCCTCTTCCGCCGCCGATACGTCCTTTCCCGCCGCTTTGCGCAATTCACCCGCCAGCCAGGTAGAGGCCTTGCGTACCGCGTCATCCCCATCTTCAACGTCAAAATCGGGTAACGGATAACCGTCGCAGATACGGCGCAGTGCGACTGCGCAATAAAAGATCAGATATTGCTCGCCTTCATCCGTCAACCGAATGGCATACTGCGACAGCAGCGGATGCAACAACCCGGCAAACGTCGCCACCTGCGGTTGTAATAAGATTTCGTTATTCAGTAATGGGTTTTCCGGATTGGCCAAGTGAAGCTGGAATAATAAATCGGTCAAACAAGCACGGATCGCCATCTCAGAACCAAACAGCTTCATTCCGTAGCGCGGTTTGGTTTCAATCGCTAGTTGATAGTACGCCAGCCGCTCCCTCACCTCAGCCATATCGTTTTGCAGCGTACCTCGGCTAACAAACCATTCATCGGCTAAATCCTCCAACTTCAGAGAGAAGGCTGAGGTCAAAAAGCGAATCAAAAGATAATGCACGCGTTCCTGCGCACTGCGCGGCGTGGCATGTTTTCGAGGTGTCTGTTGCTGTAACGCACGAAAGCGCGCGGCGTCATCGATCTGAAGCCGATAACCCGCACCACGATTGTGCACAAAACGCGCGCCATATTTATCCAGAATATCATTCAACGCAGTAATATCGGCACGTACCGTACGCGTGGAAACGGCAAAGCGTTTTGCCAGTTCATCCTGAGGCAATGTTTCAGACTGTAAGGCATCGAACAGATAAGCCAAACGGGGATAAGGAAATCTCACCATACTTTTTCCGAGGTTAAGCTGCCCGCCTGTCACCCGACGAGCAGAGGATTACTTCACTAGGGGCGTAAATACCATCTGTGAAGGGCTGCCCACCGGGGTATAGCCGTTCACATAACTGAGTTTGCCACTCTGGTTCTCCACGCTAAAGCGCGTGACATTATCGCTGCGTTGGTTGAGCGCATAGAGATAATGCCCGCTCGGATCGAGCGTGATGGTGCGTGGATAGTCGCCTCGCGTCCAAGTTTCCCCCACCCACGACAACTCGCCCTCGTTGCCAACGCTAAACTGCACAATGCTGTTATGTAAGCGATTGCCAACGTAGAGGTTTTTACCGTCATGACTTAATGCCAGACCGGAAGCAAAGCTGGTGCCTTTATAGTCAGAGGGTAGGGTCGATACGGTATGTTGCTGTGCCAATGTCCCGGTTTGCCGATCAAAACGGTAGCTGGTCAGCGTAGACGCTTCTTCATTGACCAACAGCAGCATGTTGCCATCAGGATGGAACACAAAATGCCGTGGGCCAGCGCCCGCAGAGGACGCACTGATCCACGGAGGATCGTTTGGTATTAGCCCACCACTGGCACGATCAAAACGCCATTGATAGATCCGATCCAATCCCAAATCGGTAGAGAAGACAAACTTACCGCTCGGATCGCTGGCGATCATATGTGCATGAGGCCCATCGTGATCGCTGCTGGCAAAGCTCCCTTCCACTGCGGCTTCAGGTTCAGACTTGCCAGCCGCGCCCTGTTGCTGCTGTACCGAACTGGCTGGCTGCAACCGGCCTTCACTGTCGAGCGGAAACACGGCCACGCTGCCACTGATGTAATTCGCCACCAGCAAGTGCCGGCCATCTGGCATCAACGAAAGAAAGACCGGCCCCGCCCCTTGTGAATCAACCTGATTCAGCGGTGTCAGGCTGCCGTCTTTCGCATTGATACGAAACGCGGCAATCGCGCCGTGTTTACCTCCGTTAAAATTTGCCACTTCGCTGGCAACATATAACGTACGGCCTGCCGCATCCACAGCCAACTGCGCCGGATTCGGCAGACGACTGACCAAGGTTTTATCGCTTAGCGCGCCACTGGCGGGATCGACCTTAACGCGATAGATACCTTCGCCATGAGGGTTATAAGTACCGATATAGGCAAAATGAGATGATAGGGGCTTCATTGCATCCTCAGCCTGCAGCATCGAGCTGGTCATCGCTAACAGCGCCAGAGATACCGCAATACGTGTTGTCATACCTTGCCAGTTTCGCATATTTATTCCTTTTATTCCTAAAGAACAACACATTACGAAAAACCACTCATGATCCCGGCTTGCCTGCGCTTAGCCCACCAACTTTTTGGTCATCGCCAGCAACGTTTTGACATCCTGCGGGCGTGTATTACCGTTAGCAGAATCAATGATCGAGCTATAAATATGTGGGATCACTTGTTTAACGCCTGCCTCCAGCGCGATTTCGAGGATCTGTTCATAGTTGTCCAGATCGATACCGCCCGTTGGCTCCAACAAGAAATCATGCTCAGCACAGGCTTTCGCGACGTACTGATACTCTTCTTTGCACTTTAAGCCCCCCATCGGGAAATACTTGATAGAGCTACCGCCCATATCTTTCAGCAGTGCTATGGCAGTTTCAACCGGTACGATCCCATCCGGTGACGCTGCGCTCAGTGGGCCAGTCGAAATCTTCACCCAACCGACGCGGCCGGTAGGCGATACCAAACCATTCACTACGGTTTCACTCTGCCCGAGTAACGCGCGGCTAGTTCCCACGCCGGTGAATACCTGATTCACGTGCTGCGGTTGAACCTGTTGTGCAATCAGGCTAACCATCGCCGATTGTTTCGGATCGCCAGCCCCCAGCCCCACCGAGAGCGCATTCTCAATCAGGTTAGCGTACCGTTGCATGTCCTTTATTGCGCTGGCAACATCCGAGTAATTCTTGGACAAAACGCCAACTAATACATGGCCTTCCGCCGCCGCAAAAATCTCCTGCGCATTTTCTTTCGAGCCCGCCAACACGTTCAGGCACACGCGGTCACGGTAATAATTCGGCTTCAGCTTCATGCTTTTTTCTCCAATAGATGTTTGATACAGGTAAAGACGGTCATCAGTTGCTGTTCATCGACGCTGCGTACATCCACTTCAACTTTGCCTTCATTGGCTTTGTAGCCCCGGAAATAAATCGCGATATCGCCAGTTTTTAACGCCTGTACGATGTCATACGTCGATAAACCCAGCGCCGCCTCATCAAAGGTAATTTCCGTACGTGCAATATCACGCCCTGCGCTGTCCCAAACGGTGTTAGCGCTTACGCCACTCAGCGTATTTAATGCCTGTATGAAAGGCGTCATGCGTGCCACCATTTGCGCACCGGCGATTTTTTCCAGCGTCAGATAGCTCTCAATCGCCTGCGTCAGCCCAAGAATGCCTTCTTTGCCAACCTTCATTGCGCGACCAATGCCGGCTGCTTGCGCTTTCACCCGCTCAACCCATCGCTTCTTGCCAATCACCAAGCCGCTGGTTGGCCCTTCAATGGCTTTCGCACCGCTGTAGATCACCAGATCGGCACCCATTTGGTAATAACACCTCAGATCTTCTTCGGCGGCGGCATCAACAATCAGTGGCACATCATGTTTGCGCGCCACCGCCGCTGCCTGTTCGACTGACAGCATACTTTTTTGCACGCAGTGGTGAGATTTGACATACAAGATTGCTGCAGTTTGTGGCGTAACGCAGGCATCGAGCTGTTCGGCGGAACATTCGTTAGCATATCCCGCTTCAACCACCCTGCCGCCACCGAGCGCCACCATGGTGTCAACCGGTGCACCAAAATTAACGTTATGCCCACGCGGCAACACGATTTCGCGCGGTTCATTCACCGCTGCGGCATGCAGGTTAACCAGCAGATTAGCGCTATCTTTTACAATCGCCGCCGCGACCGATTGCGCGATCCCCGCTGATGCGCAAGACACTATCACCGCATCTTCCACATCCAGCAAATTGGCGATGTAAGCACCGGTTTTATTGACCAGATCCTTGATTTCAAAGTAATGATTCAGGCCATAATCAACCGCATCGATCACATCCTGTCGGGGCGTTGAAACGCCAAGAATCGTCATGCGGCCTGAGGTATTAATGACCTGTTTTAAATTATATTTTTCATAAATCGAAGACATTAGCGGCTTTCCCTTCATCGGTTAATAGGAGTTCCCCGGCCACCACCGCAGCCAACGGCACCAAACCTTGTTCGCCCTGGGCAGATTGCCCCTCTGAATCGGCAAACACCTGCGGTGCCTGGCGAAGTTCAAAAATGGTCAGATCGGCATCAAAGCCCGGTTTCAACTGTCCTTTGGTCGCCAAATGTAGCGCGGAGGCCGCGTTGACCGTCACGCAGTCAATGACCTGCTGCAACGACAACCCCAACGTGAAGAACTTAGACATGACCGTCGCTAGGCTATGTACCGGCCCGGACAGACGGTTGCGGCAATAGATATCGGAACTGATGGTATGCGG
Organism: Serratia sp. NPDC078593; assembly: GCF_050268245.1. NCBI lineage: Bacteria > Pseudomonadati > Pseudomonadota > Gammaproteobacteria > Enterobacterales > Yersiniaceae > Serratia > Serratia sp. NPDC078593. Next base: position 17,401 of record NZ_JBNNGK010000017.1, read on the forward strand.
CAAAATACCTAGGGCAATCGCCTGTCGCGCCACCTCGAAACTGAAACTCGCCGTACCGTGCCCGACGTCGAGCAGTACCCCGCGTTTTAACGCTCGCTGTATGGACTCACGCAACGTGCCTGCCGGGGTCAAAATACGGTTCGGCTTGCCGTTATAACAATGGGTGATAATATCGCCACGCGTCAGTAACTCGGCAATCTCATCCAAATCTGGTGGGTTATTACCAATGTGCACCATCAACGGCAATTGGGCATTTTCCTGCTGAATTTCTTTAGCGCGTACTAGCGGTGTAATGCCGTTTCGCCCGACCACGCTGCTACTCATGCGCGCCTTGATGCCGATGATAAACCCGCGATGCCGCTCAATGGCCTGATTCACGCACTGCTTATCAATATCCGCCATGTCTGCCAGTTCGTTCTGGCGCAGCAAACCAATCCGCGAAATATTCAGGAAGGCAAATACGTTAGTTTTAGCGCTGCGCGTCAGCGTATAGAACTCATCTACGTCATCGGTCCCCGTGCTGCCCGCATCCACGACTGAGGTCACGCCACAGGCCGTACCGACGCAATCCGGTTGGTCATGGTAAATAGGCGAAGAAGGGAAACAGTGTACGTGGGCATCGATCCAACCGGCACTCAAACGATAGTTAGCGGCCAAATCCAGGTGGCGTTTCGCCTGTACATCGGCGCCCAATTGCCCCACCACGGCTATTTTGCCGTTCTGAACCGCAACATCAACGATTTGGTCATCAGCCAGCCTTGCACGCCGGATGATTAAGTCATAAATCATGGTTTACTCCTGATACCCTGCGTCTTTCGTGCCACGGCGCAGTAAGCCGCAGCGCGAAAGACATCGGGTACACTTTATTAATCGGCATACGGCGACTAAATCGCGACGGGGAAAATCGCCCCCAGAATCATCGCGCCAAGGATCGCACCGCCGGTAATCGGTTTAGCCCAGATGTAAAACAGCAATGCACCGAGCAATGAACCAATACCAATAGGTATCGACGCGGTCATGGCCGACAGAATGATCAACGGCCCAAGGAAACGCCCGGAAGAGTTACCCGCCCCCATCATCACATCGGCACCGTAGGTCGAATTGCTCTGGTTAATCGTGAATTTACGCGCCAGAATGATCAGGTAGCCGATCGCCAGACCAATCACCAAGCCAGTCACCAACGAAGCGGCGAAATTGGCAACCGGGAACACAATCCCCGCCCCGAGTAACAAGGCCGGAACGCCCAGCCCAACACCGGTTTGGATCGCGCCGCCAATATCCAAAATCCCAACCAGAGAACCTTCGATGATTCGCGCAAACAAGAAACTGGCACCAAATGCTGCCACCGCGCCATATACGCCGGTATCCATCCCAGCACGCAGCATCGAGACAAATGCCACCTCGTTAAACGCGCCGATGCCGTACAGATAGTACATATGGGTTCCGGCAAACACGCCGGCGGAGAGCAGGCCGACAAAAATCGGGAATGACCAATCGGCGTACCAAAAACCTTTCAGTTGAGTTTGTTCTTCCATCATCAAGCCGCCTTATTTACCACCCAGGGTGTTGTGAATGGCATCCAACCAGCCAGGAACACCTAGGCGGAAGGACTCCAGAAGTTGCATATCAAAGCCGCGGAAGAAACCACTCAACACGAACAGCAATACGATCACTGACATCATGATTTTGGTGACTTTATTCCAACCGCTTTCTTCTACGCCCTTGCCAATCAAAATCCCCAGTACCAACCCCGGCACGGCGTTACCCATGATCAACTGCGCCAGACCGCCGAAAATCGTGCCCCAAAAACCGGAACGTTTACCGGCATCAATCGCTGCCAACCAGAAAATTACCGGCATCACGATGTTCACCAACAGGTTAGCGGCAGGCACCAACACCTTGATGGCCGTGACCTGCAACGCAGCCGGCACCGCCGAGGCGGTAGAGTTAAGGAAAGCCACCACCACCATGCCGATGATGCCGCAGGCGATAGCCATTTTTTTCGGATCGTGCAGCGTTTGTGCCACGTTACGATTTTTGATCATCAACGCAGCCGCGCCCCAGTTAGGGATGATGCGGTGATCAACATCTTGCGTGAAGGCCCCCGCCGCCACTGATGATGCCCAAGCGTTAAAGAAGAAACCCAGACCAAAGGAGAAGTGTGAAGCCGGATCGCCTTCGCAAGAATTCAACTCGCCAAGGGTGCGAAAAGCACCCATACCCTGTGTCGTCGGAGCATGGAACATACGAGCAGCACCGGCACCCACGCCAACGCCCACCAGCCCGCCGATAATAATCGACTTAAATAAAATTATGAGGAACATGAGTCTGCCCTTATTATTTCGAGGTGAAAACAACCTGTTCTGTGTTGATGATGATCACATTTACGGTCACTTCCAGAGAAACGGCATAACTTTTTCTTTCACGCGGCAAAAAAAAGAAAAGAAACCTTTCGCGGGTTATTTTCTCCTCCGCTTTTAATACGCTGATGTCCTGCGGTTCGATACGCAGCAGAATATTATTGGTAGATTTTAATACCGCGCCCTGAACGTTTGCCAAAGCGGAAGCAAAGGCTTTCGCTTTGCTGTCGCCTTTACCCGCAACGGTTACTGAGGTGGTATAACTTTCTTTCATTATGCTACGCCATATTTTTTAACGTAGGCTTCCACCAATTTTTGCCCCAGTTCTTCTTTATCCATAAAACCAAAGCCCAGCACGTTACAGCCTTCGTTAATTGCAGTGACACCTTCATCAATGGAACGCATGCCGTATTTTGCTTTATAACCATATTTGGTTTGTGCCGTAATGGCACCGGCACCGCCGCTACCGCAGAAAGAAATACCCAACTGCGCATTTTCAGCTTTCATCACGTCGCCGAGTTTCATATCCGCCGCTACGCCGGGAATGACTACGGCTTTTCCACCTGCACTTTCAACACCTTGCCCTACTTTCTGACCTTTACCCAAACGATCGCCGATCACAACGGTAATTTGACCCATGATGTATTCTCCTGATTTAATTTGATGGATGTTTATTGGTTATTATCTTTTGCCACTTCAAAATGCACAGACAACAAATAGGCCTCTTCGATCGGCAGCGTGTTAAATTGATTGACCACTCGCTGCGCCATTTTCATTGAGTCTTCTGATATTTCGTCAAACAATGATTTATCCACCTCTGGTAAAGGTTCACCAGTAATGGAGCGCAACACCATGGCCAAAATATGTGACTCCAGCATTTGTTGTTGCACGGCATTAGTATAAATATTCTCTTCATTTAACATAGTGGTAATATCAGACAATACCTGTGCCGTTATTTCTGCCGCTTGATCAATATCAGCCTGTTCTGTTTTTACCGACGTTGCCCCTTCATTCACTTTCCGTTACTCCTGAATAACCTTTTTTATCTGATGGCTTTACCCTAACCCCACTCTCAGGATGTGTGTAGCGTATTTTTTTCCAGTTCAAAGTGGAAATCGGGTGATTGTCAGAGATCCAATTCGCAAAATAGATTCCTGGCAAAAAAATGAATCAACATACAAACAGATAACACGGCGAACATTTTTCGAAGGCACTGCCGCCAGCAAGAAGTTCGTGATCGAGATCTCTTTCTTTTCCGTCGCGAACCGCCTACTATCTGAAGGACAAACTGACATTTCCAACACCCCCGCTCCCAACGGCGCGGGGGTGTTGCTTTGTATTGTGTTCTGAATTTGCTTGGGCGTATGAACTATCGCCCTGTGAGGTTACTGGAGAGTGGAATGACCAAACCAACCATTACTATTAATGAGCTGGATGCGGAACGCCTGGATGCGTTATTGGAAAAGCCAGCCTATGCCAATAGCGACGTCGCCGCTACGCTGAACGCCGAGCTGGATCGCGCTGAAATCCTACCGCCGGCCCAGATCCCCGCGCATGTTGTCACCATGAACAGCCGCGTACGTTTCCGTGATCTGCATACCAACGAAGAACATGTGCGCACGTTGGTGTATCCGGGTGCACATCAGGATGGCAACGAACAGCTTTCGGTTATGGCACCGTTAGGTGCCGCTTTGCTCGGCATGCACGTCGGCAATAAGATTGACTGGACATTGCCGAACGGCGAAGAAGCACAGATCGAAGTGCTGGAATTGCTGTATCAGCCGGAAGCGGCAGGAGAGCATCACTAATCCGTGCTACGAAGGGCGGCAACAACGCCGCCCTGTATGTCACAGTACCGTAACAGTGATTGTGCCGCACGGCACCTCAACAACCCCGATCGATAACTCGCGATAATCTGTAACGCCGTGTCCATCTCTTATCTGGAGCAGACCTTCCGGCATACCTGTTCGCCATGATCTTGCAAACGACAATGCTGTCTCTAGACTAGAGACAAGATTAAAACGGGGAAGCGAGGGTGGAAAAGCGCTGGCCGACGAACGCCGGCCAACATGGCGATTACTCGCCGGCGATTTTCATTTCTGGCAGCAGCACTGAACCGCACTGGATATTACTGCGCGTTTCAATATCACTGCCGATGCTCACGATATTGCGCAGCATATCTTTTAGATTTCCCGCAATGGTTATCTCACTGACCGGGTATTGGATTTCGCCATTTTCTACCCAGAACCCAGCTGCACCGCGTGAGTAGTCACCGGTAACGCCGCTGACACCCTGCCCCATCAGCTCGGTTACCACCAATCCCGTGCCCAATTGTTTCAACATACCCGCAAAATCATTACCCTGACCGGCAATACGCCAGTTATGGATACCACCGGCATGGCCGGTGCTATGCATGCCCAGCTTACGTGCCGCGTAGCTGGTCAACAGCCAAGTCTGCAAGACGCCATCTTTGACAATGTCACGGCGTTGGGTGCGTACCCCTTCGCTATCGAACGGCGTCGACGCTAATCCTTTTAACAGGTGCGGATGCTCTTCAATGGTCAGCCATTCCGGCAGGATCTGTTTACCCAGCGAATCCAGCAAGAAAGTCGACTTACGGTACACGCTGCTGCCGCTGATCGCCCCAACCAGATGGCCAAATAAGCCAGTCGCCACTTCAGAGGCAAACAGTACCGGTGCTTTCATCGTCGATAGTTTGCGGGGAGCCAAACGCGAGAGCGTTCGACGAGCACACTCTTCGCCGACCCACTCAGGGCTTGCTAAATCGCTCATCGCACGGCCAATGGTGTAGGCATAATCGCGTTCCATGTCGCCTTGATGTTCCGCGATCACACAGCTTGAAAGCGAATGACGGCTGGAACAATAACTTTGTAGCATGCCATGACTATTACCAAACACTTTAATGCCATAATGGCTGTTAAAGCTGCCACCTTCGGTGTTGGTAATGCGTTTATCTGCTGCCAAAGAAGCCTGTTCAGCACGGGCGGCCAGCTCAATGCCGCGTTCGGCATCCAATTCGGCCGGATGGAACAGATCAAGATCCGGCGCGTCAAACGCCAACAGATCTTTTTCAGCCGGACCAGCGTACGGATCCGGCGAAGTATAACGTGCAATATCAAGCGCGGCTCTGACGGTACGCGCAATGGCATCAGGGCTCAGATCGGTCGATGACGCACTGCCTTTGCGTTGCTGATAATAAACGGTGATACCCAAAGCGCCATCGCTGTTGAACTCAACGTTTTCTACCTCGCCAAAGCGGGTGCTCACACTGATACCGGTGGTTTTGGTGACGGCAACTTCTGCCGCGTCGGAATCGGCACCTGCCAGTTCCAGAGCCTGCGAAACGGCTCGTTCTAGCGTCTTGCGCTGTTCTGCCACTGTCGTTTCTACTTTCATCAATCTGCCATAATTAGAATCGTTGAGAAAAGTGCCGTGCCGGCATGATGGAACGAGCGGGCACGCAAAATCAGATGAATAATGCCTTTGAGTCTAACAGGAACTGCGTGGAATTTCGCATAAAGGCAGCAACCTGTTAGGATTAGCCTCTTTTTAACGGAGCCTACCATGAACAAACAGCCTGAAGACTGGCTCGACGAAGTCCCGGAGAACAACAACGAGGACGATGACGAGATTATCTGGGTGAGTAAAAGTGAAATCAAACGTGATGCAGAAGCGCTGAAAGACCTAGGAACCGAATTGGTTGAACTGGGGAAAAACGCGCTGGAACGTATCCCGCTTGATGAAGATCTGCGCACGGCCATTGAACTGGCGCAAAAGATCAAAAAAGAAGGCCGCCGCCGCCAGATCCAATTGATTGGCAAAATGTTGCGCGCCCGCGATGTCGAACCGATTCAAACCGCGCTCGACAAGCTGAAAAACCGCCATAACCAACAGGTTTCGCTGTTTCATAAGCTGGAAACACTGCGTGACCGCCTGGTGGAAGAAGGGGATGATGCGATCCCATCGGTGCTGGATCTCTACCCAGAAGCCGATCGCCAACAGCTGCGCTCACTGGTACGTAACGCCCAGAAAGAAAAGGCAGCCAACAAGCCGCCTAAAGCTTATCGCCAGATCTTCCAATATCTGCGTGAACTGGCCGAGACGGCAGAATGAAAGGCCGCAGCGCCGCCCGCATGATGGGATGAACCTCAGCGTTCATCCCTAATGATGCGCCGGTGCGCTGCTGCCCTCACGAATATTAAAATGCAGGCGGCCTTCCAGCTCTTCTTCTGCTTCTTCAAACAGCAAAATGATCGCGCCAAAGCGACGCTTACGACGGTTATCGAGGTTGATAAATTCAATCTCGACCGGTAATCCGATATCCCCCGTCACCACGTCCCAGAGCGCATCCAGATTAGCCCCAAACTCGTTGCCCAGTGAGAACTTAGCGGCAAAATCACGGTAGAAAGCCGGTAGATCGAGTATCTGGCTAAAATCAAACTCTACTTTTTCCATCACGCTCACTCCACCCGAATGAAGGTTTTATAATGGTCACGCGTAACAAAAATCAGACCATCATTGGAATACAGCAGGCGATCGGCACCGCGCCGGCCACATTGATAATTGATATCTGCCTCGTGCCAGACACGCTTATGCGTCGCGGGCAGGCGCCCCTCACGGTTTGAGAAACGATCGCCACCAATCGCTTTGCCCGGCAAGACGGAACATAAATTGCCGTTACGCGCATCCCATCCCTGATTTCGCGCCTGTTTTTTGCTGATGTAGTAGTTCGGTAAACGCTGATGCTGCTTGAGATAGCTCACGACCCGCTTTTGCTGCGTCAGTTGATCAATACTGTCCGTTACCGCCACCGCCGGCACATCCGCAATCACCCGATCGCCATTACCTCGCAACGCAGTAAAACCGGCAATGATTACGGCGATCAACACCGCGACAAGAATTCGCTTATTCATTACTTTCCCTGACATGGGTGACACGGTATGCCACTCGCTGGTTAGTTATATATCTGAATATTATGAACTCAATATGACCAATGTGTAACGTTTTCACTTCCCGTGACCTGTACACGGCTGTCATACTCTCAAACAGTGCCAACACGACGGACACTGCACGTTCATCAGTGCTAATGATGCCACTTTCAGGCGCTGCTGACACGCAAGCCCTACAGATATTCAGTATAGTGCCGCGCACAGCACTCTGCGGCAGCATCCGTGCACGAATATTAATCGATCAAGGCATGGCGATAGCGGTGCAGCATATCTGCCAACCTTTTCACCGGCCCAGTCACACTCAGCGGAGCCTGATTCTCCACCAGCTTCTGCTGGTATTCATTCATCTCATCCAACAGCCGATCGTAATAATAGGCGCGCTTGACGTCATTTTTGGCATTAACCACCCAATCTGCCGTTTTACGAATTTGCTTGTGGAATACCGATAACTCTTCGCTCGCCGGAATATTGGCACGTTGCATACGCTGGTGCGCAATAATCAGATTCAGCGCCAAACGATACTTGGCAATGTCATTGGGGAACATCATCAGCAATTGATTCAATTGTTGATACAGCGCCGGCAAATGGTTTTCATGGCGCTTGGCGGCTTTGGTGGTCAACGCAGACACCGCGCTGCTGACAAACTGATTCAATAAGGTACGCCCGGTACGTTCACGCGAGTTATCACGAATCAACAGCAACACCATCAGGCCAACGCAACTGCCAAGAAGCTGCCCGAGTGATGCATCAAGAAACTGTGTGACATTGAACTCCATGGGGTTACTCAGCACCAAAATGTTGATGGTGCCCGCCAGCGTACCCAATGAGCCCAATCGCCGTTTTTGCACTTCAATGCCGATAAAGAAAGCCAGTATCCCCAAACTCAGGCACAGCAACAAAATACTTTGCTGGGTCGCAGGGATGATCACCATAAAATACAGTGCGCCAATAGGGACGGCCATCATCATACCGAGGACAAAGTCCAACCCCACCATGCGCGGGTTCGGCGTACGCATCGCCAGTGAGGTAATCACCGCGATGATCACCATAAAACCGCTGCCTGATGTCCAGCCAGTCCACAGCCACAGCAAACTCCCCAACGCTGTCGCGGTGAAGGTTCGCAACCCATTGATCATTGCGTGATGCCCTTCCGCCGACGTCGGTTTGACCACCACTTCACTGCTCAATACGCCCTCTTCCACTGCGCTGATGCTGCTGTTGGTGTGAACACCTTTGGACAACAGCAGGTAGCGAGTCGCGGCACCGACCCAACTGGTGACGGTTAACAACGTTTCATCGGTGCGATTGGTGGTCAACACTTGGCGCAACAGTTTCAGGCGCTTATGGATCGCCTGCGGCGTTTCCGCGGGTACCATCAGCAGTTCACGCACGTTCTCTTTCACCGCATTCGGATGATTAAGCAAGATTAAATAGGTTTCACATGCTTGGGTAATCAGCGTCAACGATAGCGTATGCAGCGCACGTACGCGGCGGTTCACCTTCTGCCAGCGCGAAGACTCCAACATCAGGCTGCTACGCATACCGTTCAGCGCCGTCGCACCTTTCACCAAATTGCTCCAGGCGCGGTCGATATCTTCTTTTTCCGCATTGCTGATACACATCTGCATCAGTTTGTACTGATCCACCAGTAATTTATCCACCGTACGATCGATATCTTGTTTAATCGAACGTGGCGAGAAAATCAGATCGGCCAACACAGCACTGACGATACCGAGCACGATCTCACTGCAGCGCTCCACGGCAAACTGAGGCGCCTCCAGCAGATGCGCCTCACTGGTCGCCACGGTGACGATAATAATCAAGGCGGTATAGCCAGCCAGACCCCACGCGTAAGAGTTTTCTACTTTAATCAGCGAGGAAACCCAGGTACAGAAACCGGCCCAAGCGCAGCACAGTAACAGCATCACCACCGGAGCACGCGCGGTCATCACAATGATAATTAGGCCAACAAAACAGCCAATGAACGTGCCGATAATACGTAACCAACCACGATGACGGATTGCACCAGAGAAGGGTTCACCACCGGCGGCAAATGCCGGGCCGGCAGCGACGATAGCAGCGGTCATGGCTGACCAACGCGGCGTTTCCAGGTTGAGGTGAAAACCGACAAACAGTGCGAACACAATCGCAAAACTCAGCTTGAAGGCAAACCTCAGGCGAATAAATACGGGATTATTCATTAACCGAACTCACGCAGCCGATGCATCAGTCTCACGAAAGGCGAGCTTTTATCCTTGTGGCGCACGTCTTTACCGGTGACCACCACGGTCGCGGTCGTCCCGGCGGGATAAGGATGCTGTTGGTCTTCCGCATCAAGGATAATTTTCACCGGTACACGCTGAGCCAAACGCACCCACTCCAGATTACTGTCGATGGCCGCCAGCCCTTTAGGATTGTTGGTACTGCTGCTGTTATTCACCCCCGCCGCAATACTGTCCACCGTTCCGCGCATAATGCGGTTGCTCCCCAACGGCGTAATTTCAACCCTGTCACCTTTGCTCAAACCGTGCAGCTTGGTTTCTTCCAGGTAGGCCAGCACATAGAAGGTGTTCTTTTTCACCAACGCCACGGCGGTTGAGCCACGGGTGATAAATTCCCCTTCGTGCACATTGAGATTGGTGATCCAACCATCGGCCGGGGCGCGCACAGTGGTGCGTTCCAGATCCAATTTTGCCAGATCGCGTACCGCGATCGCTTTCGATAACTGATGTTGCACGGTTTGCAGCACGTTATTCGCCTGATCGATCTCTTCCTGCGACAACGCCCGGATACCGAGTTTAATTCTGCGACCGGCTTCGCGCCGTTTCTCTGCGGCTAACGTCTTGTAATAGGCCACATCGGCGTTGGCTTCTGCCAATGCCTGTTGATAACGCGGCTGATCGATAACAAACAATACCTGGCCTTTCTTGACCAACTGGTTATCTTGCAACGGCACCTGGGTCAGCAAACCACTCACATCCGGCGCGATCGCCACCACATCGGCAGTAAATTTGGCATCCCGCGTCCAAGGCGATTCGGTATAAAACACCCAAGCTTTAAATACGGCGATAATCCCCAGCAAAACAAGAATCAAAGTGATCGCGATTCTGGCTATTTTTATTGAAAAATTTTTCACAGCGACCTCAAATAAAAAGACACGAAATCAGATAAAACAGGCAGCAATACAGCGCGCTGTTAAACAGCGCAGGATGCCAGACAAAATCATAAATCCCGGTCGGCTGTAATAGGCGGCGAAGCACAAAAAACAACGCCAGCGAGACAATCAGCTCAAAAAATATCGGTGGAAATGACAGTCCAAAGATGACCATAACCGGAAGCAAACTCATCAAGTTTTCCTTATTGTTTACTTAGCCGGGGAACAAGCACTATTCTCATTCTCATTCACATTCTCTTTACATTCTAGCGGAAGAACGCCACACGGTGTTTCCCAGACAGGTTGTCCAGGTCATAAACCTGAAAAAGAGTTAAACTCAGGACATACGTCCGTGAATGGGAATGCGAGGATAATTAGCGACGGTGGCGTCACAAAACTTCGTTGTACGCATTATATTAGCCTGCTTACTATCAAGGCATCAACAATCTGTGATCTAAATCACTTTTAAGCCAGAGTGAACAATGGAAAGACTTAAACGGATGTCGGTGTACGCAAAAGTCGTTGAGTGTGGCTCGTTTACCGCCGCCGCACGCCAGCTCGACATGAGCGTTTCATCCATCAGCCAAACAGTGTCTAAACTGGAAAATGAATTACAAGTGAAGCTGCTCAATCGCAGCACACGCAGCATTGGTCTGACTGAAGCCGGTAAAATTTATTATCAAGGTTGCCGCCGTATGCTGCAGGAAGTCAGCGAAGTTCACGAACAACTTTATGCGTTTAACAATACTCCCACCGGTAGTCTACGCATTGGCAGTTCTTCCACAATGGCGCAAAATGTATTGGCGACGATGACCGCCGATATGCTGAAAGAATACCCCGGCCTGACGGTGAACCTCGTGACCGGCATTCCAGCACCGGATCTGATCGCAGATGGGTTGGACGTGGTGATCCGCGTCGGCGCACTGCAAGATTCCAGCCTGTTTTCTAAACGCCTCGGGTCGATGCCAATGGTGGTGTGCGCCGCCAAAAGTTATTTGGCCCACTTCGGCACGCCACAAAAACCCAATGACATGGTGAATTTTTCTTGGTTGGAATACAGCGTGAGGCCGGACAGCCAATTCGAACTGATCGCCCCGGAAGGCATCAGCACGCGCATTTCGCCGCAAGGACGCTTCGTCACTAATGATTCCCAAACGATGATCCGCTGGTTAAAAGCCGGTGCGGGTATCGCCTATGTTCCTCTGATGTGGGTGATTGAAGAGATCAAACGCGGCGAGATCGAGATCCTATTTAAACGCTATCACTCCGATCCGCGCCCCGTCTACGCACTTTACACGGAAAAAGACAAAATGCCGCTCAAGGTACAGGTCTGCATTAATTATCTGACTGAATACTTTCAGAAAGTTGGCGAGATTTATCAGGGCTATCGTTAACCCCTCATCCACTCACCACCTCACTATTCATCGTTAAGTACGGATAGAACGATGACGTTGTGTTTACCGGCCACGTCTTATGGCTGGCAGCTTTTAACAATAAATTAACAACAAAGGGTTATCCACCGAAAACCAGCGAGCCGGGCTTCGCGCCTGCATTGGCGGCAGCAAAGGATTTTGCCTCCGCCGTTGTTTGCAGTATATAGCTGTAATTGGACGACGCAGTCCATTTGGCTGGGGACGATGTCTGATTGGTAATAGCAGGAATACTGCCCTTATCAGTAAAAGTACCGTTACCCTTATCATCCAGCATGCCGTTACGCTCACTACCGGCACCGAAATAGTTATTTTCGGAGAGAATATTAGCGTTTTGCGCCAACGTAAAACCTAACTGGAATTGATTAATATAATTATTGTAGACATGGAAGTAACCGTAACGCATCAAGCCTGGCGCCCGAACCTGCATATTTTCAAAATGGCAGTGGCAAATAGTCAGGTGCGGATAACCATTATACGCCGGGTTATTGTCATCAGCCGGATGTCCCAAAATCAGACCATACTTATGATTGGCAAATGAACAATTACTAATAGTGATATAGTCAGCTTTATCCCCTACATACAGTAATTTATCCGTGCTACCATCATCTGCTGACCAGCTATGCCCGACAAAGGAACAGTGGTCGATCCAATATTTACTGCCGTAGTTGAGATACACCTGAATATCATCATTCTGATTAATCCCTTGAGAATGCTGGAAAACGACATTCTGCAAGATGATATTTTGCGAGCTAGGGGTCGCCCGCAGATGAATATTTTTGAGGACCCGGTTCTGGAAAGATCCAACCAGCGTTTTATTCGCTCCCATTGAGACTTTAGTCAGGCTTGAGGCTGAAATATTACTATTTAACACCAACACTCGCGGTGTGGTATCGGCGATATTGCTTTTCAATTGTTCGAGGGTGTTAATATTGACCACGGAACCTGACCATCCGCCGGTCACTTTAGCCGCTTTGGCAAAGCCCGTCAGGCCGATAAGTTTGCTTGTTGGATATGACATATATGCCTCTCTTCGTGAATAAGCTCAATTTCGCGAGCAGGGATTTGACGAAGTGAGGTTAATTTATTGTTACAACCGTTTGATAGCGAAACCGTTTTATTGAGAGACAGCACGCAAATGCTGCAACCCGTCGCGTTTGGCAGAACTGAACGTGATGAATACGCTCTGGCTGACACCGTGAAAGCCGCTTAAGCCTCTTTCCTATCGTAAAAAAGGGCGCACTGTGCGCCCTTGATATTCATGGATACGATAACTATTACGCGGTTCCGCCAACGGTCAAATTATCCAGCTTCAGCGTCGGCTGACCAACGCCGACAGGCAAACTTTGGCCTTCTTTACCGCACACGCCCACGCCTTTATCCAACGCCAGATCGTTACCCACCATCGAAATTTGCTGCATAGCTTCAATGCCTGAACCAATCAGCGTCGCGCCTTTCACCGGTTTGGTGATCTGACCATTTTCAATCAGATAGGCTTCCGACGTGGAGAAAACAAATTTACCGGAGGTAATATCCACCTGACCACCGCCAAAGTTTGGCGCATACAAGCCATATTCGACGCTGGCAATAATCTCTTCCGGCGTCGATTTACCGGCCAGCATGTAGGTATTGGTCATGCGTGGCATCGGTAGGTGCGCATAAGACTCACGGCGGCCGTTGCCCGTTGGCGCGACACCCATGAGACGCGCATTAAGCTTATCCTGCATATAACCTTTCAGAATGCCATTCTCAATCAATACGTTGTATTGACCGGGTACGCCCTCATCATCGATCGCCAACGACCCTCGACGGCCCTGCATGGTGCCATCGTCGACCACGGTACACAGTTCCGATGCCACCAGTTGGCCCATTTGGCCGCTGAACACGGAAGTACCGCGACGGTTGAAATCCCCTTCAAGACCATGGCCGACCGCTTCATGCAACAACACGCCCGGCCAGCCTGCGCCCAGCACGACGGGCATACCGCCAGCCGGCGCGGCGATCGCAGAAAGATTGACCAAGGCCATCCGTACCGCTTCTTTGGCAAACGCATCGGCGCGCGTTTCACCGTCAACCTTTTCTAGGAAATAGTCATACCCGAAACGGCCGCCGCCGCCACTCGATCCCCGTTCACGTTTACCGTTTTCTTCAACCAAAACACTCACGGAAAGACGCACCAACGGGCGAATATCCGCCGCCAGCGTACCGTCAGTGGCCGCTACCAGCACTTGCTCATAGACGCCAGTGATACTAGCACTGACTTCCTGCACTCGCTTATCGGCGGCACGGGCGATTTTATCCACTCGATGCAGCAACGCGATTTTTTCTTCACGCGGTAAACTTTGCAACGGATCGAGTAACGAGTACATGGCGGGATGCACAATTTCACCCAACGTACGTACTTTACCGTCTCCCTGTTCACGCACGATACTGCGCGCCGCTTGCGCACTTTGTTGCAAGGCATTGAGCGTAATTTGGTCTGCGTAGGCAAAGCCGGTTTTCTCACCGCTGACGGCACGCACGCCAACGCCTTGATCGATGTTGTAAGAACCGTCTTTAATGATGCCGTCTTCAATAACCCATGACTCATGGAAACTGGACTGGAAATAGAGATCGGCGTAATCGAGGCGGCGTTCAGCCAGTTGCCCTAATACAGCGAACAGGTCTTGATGACTCAGCTTATTCGCAGCAAGTAAGTGTTCACTGACAAGCGTCAGGCTCATAATTATTCACTCTTATTGGAGGATGTATTTTCAAACGGCGCAGTGAGCGACGTTTGGAATCTATTGTGCCGCTGTACCGACATCTGAGCGCGAATCGTCTTTAGCGCATCGGTATCAACGCGCACCTTCAGTGCAGAAACGGCGTCCGGGTTTTCTGCCAAGACCTTACCCCAACCGTCCACCGCCATCGAGTGCCCCCAAGTGCGACGTGTCAGGCCGTGACGGCCAACCTGTGCTGGCGCCAGTATTATGCACTGGTTTTCTATCGCTCTGGCGCGGAGCAAAATCTCCCAGTGCGCCTCGCCGGTCACACGGGTAAAGGCCGCAGGCACCGAAATCAACTCCGCCCCCTGCTCCCGCAATGCCTGGAACAAACCGGGGAAACGCAGATCGTAGCATATCGTCATACCCAAACGCCCCACCGGCGTATCCACCACACTCAACTGCTGGCCATACTGATAAATATCCGACTCCCGATAATGGGCGTGCATATCATTAATATCGACATCAAACATATGCAATTTATCGTAGCGGGCGCGAATAACGCCTTGGTCGTCAAATAGCACACTGCTGGTGGTGATACGCTGCGGGTTTTCGCGGCTCACCAATGGCATGGAGCCAATCAGCAACCATACGCGATAACGGCGCGCCAACTCACGCACGGCCTGCTGTAGCGGGCCATCACCTTCCGTTTCCGCATGTTGACGATAGGCTTGCGCATCAGCGAAAAGCAGCGCATTTTCCGGCGTCATGACCAGTTTAATCCCCGCATTGAGCTGCTTTATCTGCTGCTCAATTTGCGCCAGGTTATCCCGTACCTGCTCGCCACTGCACAGTTGTAACAACGCAACGTTAGCATTTCTCATGACGCCTTATCCTCTTTTGGCTTACGCAAAACCTCATTGATTTTCGGCTGATCCATACTGCCACTAATATGGTAGCGAATCAGTGAAATCTTGTTCCACAGCGGTGCCAATACCTTAGAAGCAGCAAACACCGCAGCGCCAACGATAGGATTAATCACGAATGCGGTCGCGACGCCTACCGTGGCTGAGATCTCCGGCGCGACGACGGCTTCCATATCAATCTGACGTTTTACCAGATCGATCTGACCGCTCATGGCGATATTCGCCGCCAACCCGTCGACCAATAAGTTTTCTGTGTGCATTATGCCATCTTTCGACCATATGGTGCTGCGAATAGAGTCGAAGTAAAAACCTTTGCCAAAGGTATCACTGAAATCAAACCGCAGTTTGCGCAGTAAGGCGTCAAAGCTAACCAAACGCAGCAATTGCCCGGCACGGCCGCCGCCCAGGCTGTCGATCTCCCCTTTGCCGATATCAATTTGCATGGTGCCGTTGAACGTATTCATGTTGGGCTGCCACGGTTGACCACGCCAATGCAGATCGAAATCAACATCATAAGGTGCATTTTTTAACGGTGTGACAATGCCAAAGAAACGGGCCGTCTCATCAATATTGCTGCCTAGCAGCTTACCTTTCAGGGCAGTACGCTCTTCTTGATCGTTCTGCTTCCACAAACCGCTCGCGGTCATCCGCCCCTTGCCGGTATCAATCAGGCCGTGTTCAAGCGTCAGCGTATCGCCAGCGACGTTCAGATCCGCCTCAACTTTGCCAAGCTTCTGCCCCATGATCCAACAAGATTGACAACGTAACATCAAGGAAGGCCAATCGCGGAACGAAACACGTTCAGCAACCGCCAACGGATCGGTCACTTTGGCGGCACCGCTCTCGTCAGCAAACGGCGGATTGTAGTAGAGGTAGTGGATATCTGCTCGCCACGGCCCGCGTTCGGCCATGTGCAAGCTACCCTCGACTTCCTCAGCGTTGACCGTGACATTAACGCCGCCGAACTGTTGTTGTGCCGCCAAGTGCAGCTTATGCCACGCCTGTCCGCCCAACAGCAACTGTGGCGTTGTCAACGCGACGGTGCTTGGAAAGTGAATGCCGCCCAGCTTCCCGCTGGCGCTGCCCGATGTCATGGCCGGAGCCAGCAGCCCCAGCCATTTTTCACCGTCTAGCGGCGGCAAATTGAGCGTTAATGACGGGTTTTCCGGCAAGGGGGGCGTACCCGCTCCGTTGCGCCACGCCGCACGTGTTAATGTCACCTGCTGTTTAGCAAACGACCATTCGCTGTTGAAATTATTCTGCTTACCGACGTTGCCCGTCAGGTTAAAACCATTTAGGCCACCTTTCACGTTTACATTCAGCGGTAGCGGCTCACCGGCCGGTTTAGCTAGTGGAGAGGGTAAGTGACTGCTTACACTCTTCATGTCAGCCGTGACGCCAATGTCATACCGCGCTGTTCCCTTGTGCGGCAGAGTAATAGCAACTGAGCTGTTCCACGGCGCACTTCCGCTCAACGCTTCGGCAACCGCTGACGGTATCCCGGGGAACTTGCTCGGTTGCCAGTTGCCTTTCAAGCCGACGTTCACCTTATAATCCTTAGCGCCTTCCTGAGTGGTAAAATCCACTGCGATGGGCTGGCCGAACCAGTTGGCCGTCAAGGTATCGCTAGCCAGGTTGCCATTGGCGAAACGAAACTTGCCGCTCACCTGCTCCAGAGTGCTACTCAGCGGTTTGACCAACAGGGAATTGTTATTCAATGTCACGTCCCCTTTGGCCGCAACTTCCTCACCATTTAAGGGAATATCAAGATGTAAGCGCCCACTGACATTACCACCCACCTGCAACTCATCCAGCGCAGTGCCAACCGAATCATCCAACGGTGTCTGTTTGAAATAATCGCGGATGTCTGACCCCGCCCCGGTAACATCAGCATCGATCAGCAAGCGTTCTTTCAGATAATCAGGGATAGCCGCACGAATGTTCTTGCCGTCGACCTTGCCCAATTGGGTCGCTGGCGCATGCATCCACAGCCCGTTATTCAGGAAGTCGAGATCAATCGCCAGATCGGTCAGCGCTGGCCAGCCCGGCTGGAACTGGAAGGTTGCATGACGCAGCGGTACATACACCTCAAATTGGCCTTCATTTTTCTCGAATGGAAAATGCTGTGGATCGCCAGAAAAAATTAACGTTGCGTTGTCGACCTGCCCACCTTGAATCGCGTCGCTGAGGTAATTGACTAAGTGGGTTCCCATCAGCGGCTCGGGGAAGTAACGCCAAGCATCTGCGCCATCATACAGCCGTATCCCCGCTAAGATGCTTAATCTCGGCTCACCTTTGACCGGTTGCTGATAACGGAAATCTCCCTTGACCCACAGTGATTTGGCTTTCACGTCCAGATTATGACTGGTCAGTTCCCAGCCTTGTGGGTTGCGCTGCCATGAGAGCGTACCATTAGCACTGCTGACCGCCAGCGGCGCGCGGAAAGTCTCACCGTAAGGCAAGGTGCTGTCTTGCAAATCCAGTATCAGGCGGCCATTGTCTACTCCACCACTCAGTTCGCCAGAGAAGTGATTTACCCCCGGCAGCTGTTTCCACGGTTGCCAGCTCATATCCTGCCAACGGGCTTGAAAACGGGTTTTCTCCGGCTGTTTGAGCGGAATATCCAGCGCCAGCGCATCGAGTTGCCCTTTTGGCTGCAGGTCACTCCAACGTTCGAGCACCGCAGGGCTAAGGAAAGAGAACGTTGGCAACAGCGCCTCTAATCGCTCCAGTTGAATATCGCTGGCACGGATACGAAGCTCTTCCCCCTGCGCTGGGCCAAGAAAGCGGTTATTTTCCGGCAGCCATAGGCCAGACAACGCGCCCTGCGGCCATGCTTGCCCGTCCGTCTTCACGTTGAGCTGCGGCACATCTACCTGCCAGCCGTTGCCTCGGCGAGATATCGCCAACGACATATTATCGACATCCAACCGATGTGACTGTTTACCCACCGTCCAATTGGCCACGCCCTGCTTTAGCAGCGCATGCCCGCCGTATATCTCACCGTTTTCAATTTGCAGCCAGGCAGCCAGACTGAAGTCCGCGCTGTTAAGGCCGGTATTGGCTGTCAACCAGCGGCTGAACCACGGTTTCATATCAATATCATCGGCCTGCATATAGACCGTGCCGGTATTTAATAATCCGCGATTGTCACGCAAATCCATCCGAACTTGCACCACACCATGCTGGCCGTTGAGGGTCGACAGACTAATTTGCCCTTCGGCACGGTGGCGCTCGTGGCTGTTCAGCCAGGTCAATTGCGGGATGGCAAACTCGGCACGCGAGCCTGAGGGGGTCAGAAAAGAAATACGGCTATTGCGCAAATCGAAATGGTCGAACTGATACAGAAGTAAATCGCTGATGGTGCCCGGCTCAACGGTACTGCCCTTATGCGCTTCGCCGCCCAGCGTGGTATCCAGATCGAGTTGAAATTGATAAAAGGTAAGGTCACGGAATTGCCAACGCCAATGCAGTAAAGATTGCCATACGTCCAGCGCGAGAGTGACACGGTCGATCTGCAACTGACCTTTCGGTAACTGGGCGTGAACATTGCGCACCTCTAACGTTGGGCCAAAGGTTTCCCAACTTCCCTGCATAAAGCCTGCCTGAATCGGTATGCCAGAAATGGCCTCGATTTTCGCAAGTAACTGTGGGCGATACTGATTCAATTCAGGCAGCATCAGGCGCAACCCGCTAACCACCAACGCCACAACTACGATGAGCGTGGCGCCTGTTGCTAACAATATCCCAGGCAGTCGCCTCACACTATCTCCTTACCTCCGCTGCCCGGCAACGGGAATTTATGGGCTTTGCAGGCTGCCCCTCATCATCGGCAGCTTACATCATGACGACGTCGAACTGCTCCTGGCTGTACAACGGTTCGATTTGCACCTTCACCTGCTTACCGACGAAGATCTCCACTTCGGCCAGTGCATGAGACTCCTCACTTTTTAGCGCTTCACCCACTGCGGCAGACGCGTAAACCAGGAAGCGATCGGAATCATAAGCATGGTGCACCCGCACGATTTCACGCAGGATTTCGTAACAGACCGTTTCGACCGTTTTAACCGTACCGCGACCATTACACGTAGGACAATCGTGACACAGCACATGTTCAATGCTTTCACGCGTTCGTTTACGTGTCATTTCGACCAGCCCCAACTGCGAGAAACCATTAATGGTGGTTTTAACGCGATCTTTGCTCAGCGCCTGCTCCAACGAATGTAATACCCGGCGACGATGATCTTCATTATTCATATCAATGAAATCAATAATGATAATGCCGCCCAAATTACGTAAACGGAGTTGCCGGGCAATTGCCTGTGTCGCCTCCGTATTGGTATTGAAAATCGTTTCATCGAGGTTACGGTGGCCCACAAAGGCACCGGTGTTGATATCGATAGTGGTCATGGCTTCGGTCTGGTCGATAATCAGGTAACCCCCTGATTTCAGTTCAACCTTGCGTTCAAGTGCGCGCTGTACTTCGTTTTCCACATCGTACAAATCGAAGATTGGCTGACTGCCTGAATACAACTCCAGTTTACGGCTCATGTCAGGAATGTATTCGGCGGTGAACTCCACCAATAACTCAAACGTCAGCCGTGAATCGACCCGAATGCGATCGAGTTCAGCACCGGCGAAATCTCGCAGAATGCGTTGCGCCAGCGCCAGTTCACCATACAGTTTGCACTTGGTCTTGTTGCGCTTCTTACGCTCTATGACCTTGGTCCACAGACGTTTAAGAAACGCAGCGTCTTGCGCCAGTTCATCATCGCCAATCCCTTCCGCCGCCGTACGGATGATAAATCCGCCGAGATCGTCACAGTAGGCACCGACGATTTTCTTTAACCGTTCGCGCTCAGCTTCGCTTTCAATCCGTTGTGACACCCCGACGTGCGCGGCACCTGGCATGAAGACCAGATAGCGCGACGGTAGCGTGATGTCAGTCGTCAGACGCGCCCCCTTAGTGCCCAGCGGGTCTTTTACCACCTGCACCATCAGATCCTGCCCCTGACGGACTAACTCTGCGATGTCACGAACGTGGAAGTTTTTCCGCTCGTCACCGGCGACGCATTCGGTATGCGGCATAATATCCGAGGCATGCAGAAATGCCGCTTTATCCAGACCGATGTCGACAAAGGCCGCTTGCATCCCCGGCAATACCCGGCTGACACGCCCTTTATAGATATTGCCAACGATGCCACGTTTGGATTCACGTTCGATGTGGATCTCTTGCAGGATGCCGCCATCTATATAGGCAACCCGCGTTTCAGACGGTGTGATATTTACCAATAGCTCAGCTGTCATCTCTTCTCCTCAGAGCCAATTGACAGACCAACACAACGTCCATCAGCTCGCTCTTACATCACGTAATGCGACAAAATTACTGAGCAGCTCATGTGTCTCGACCAACGGCAAACCCATCACCGCGTGATAACTCCCGGTTATCGTTCTGACGAAACAACCACCCTTTCCTTGAATCCCGTAGGCGCCCGCTTTATCCATCGGTTCACCTGTAGCAATATAGTCGCGAATATCCTGCTGCGACAGATTGCGGAAGGTCACATCGGTCACCACCCGTTGACATAACACATCGTGCCGATCGGCGATCGCCACGGCCGTCATGACCTGATGCTGCTTGCCGGAAAGCAACGCCAGCATCTCTGCCGCATGCGCTTCATCACGCGGCTTTTCCAACACTTGGCCATTCAGCACGACAATGGTATCGGCCCCCAACACGGGCCGCGCTTCCGGCGCTAGGCGCACTCCAGCCTGCGCCTTATCCTGCGCTAAACGGCGCACGTAGGCTTGCGCCGTTTCGCCTGGCTGGCGTTGTTCTTCGGTATGAGTCAGGATGATATCGAACGGCACACCAAGCAAAGTCAGTAGTTCACGACGACGTGGCGAACCCGAAGCCAAATAGAGTGAAGTCATGAATCCCCTTATTGTACAGAGAACTGACGGCGAATTTTGCGCATCAGCAGGAACAACCACGGCCACAAAATGCCGTTAACCACGCTACTCCAGAATACCTCTGGCCGGAACGAGACATTGATCACCAAAAACTCGACCCAGAACACCATCACGTCCATCGCCAATGACAATAGCACCACCATTAATGCCTGCTGCCACAAGGCCATGTTGCGGAACAGTTGGAATCTGAATGCCACCAGATAAGCGATAACGCCTAACGCCAACGCACGTACGCCAAGCGTTGAACCAAGAATCAGATCAATGATCAAGCCCAAGACGAAACCTGTTCCCACATTGACCCTGTGGGGTAAAGCCATGACCCAATAGATTAGGATTAGCACCACCCAAGAAGGACGGAACATGTAGATCTGTTCCGGCCAAGGCATGATTTGCAGCACTAGCGCGATCAGGAATGATAGCCAGATAATCCAGCGCCCATTGCTACGATAGCGATTCATTGCGCAGCTCCAGGCTTCACGGCTGCGGCCGCTGGCCGCGGAACCGCTAAGCCGGTCGACGGTGCAGGCAACGGTGCCGGAGGGCCCATGGCATCAGCTGGCGGCAAAACATGTGGCATCATCTGCATCAAACGCTCATTTGCCACGCGGTGTACGTCTGCAGGCGGTAATGGCGCCTCGCCGTCACGATCGGCACCCCACAACAATAACAGGTATCGTAAACGTTGCAGACCGGCTGTCGGCCGTGCTTGAATCACGGTATAGGCTCGTTGATTATCGACTTTGACCGAAGACACCACGGCCACCGGATAACCTTCGGGGAAACGGCCGCCTAGGCCAGAAGTGACCAACACATCGCCAACGCGAATATCGGTATTCCCGGGTAGATGCTCTAACTGTAAATCATCGGCACAACCGCCCCCTGCCGCGATAACCCGAATATCATTACGCAACACCTGAATCGGCAGCGCGTGAGACGCATCGCAAATCAACAACACGCGGCTGGTCACTTTCGCTACCGCCACAACCTGCCCAACGACGCCTTTATCACTGATGACCGGCTGGCCTTCATACACGCCATTGTCGGAACCTTTATCGATCACCACCTGATCGCTGTAAGGATCTGAGCCGGCTGAGATCACCTGCGTGACCATTTTATGTTCGTCTTGACGCAGCGGCGAGCCTAACAGCTCACGCAAACGGGCATTTTCCTGCTTAAATTGACCAAGAAGAAGAATATCGCTGTTTTTCAGCAGCAGTTCCTGGCGAAGAGCGCGATTCTCGAGCTCAAGCTGTTGGCGGGTTGCCAGCGTTTCTGACACGCTGTCCAAAACTTTACGCGGCCCATTGGCCAAAAAATAGAAGGGACTGACAGCGGTATCCATGTAGTTGCGTATTTTAGCAAACGTACCGAGCCGGCTGTCGGCGATAATCAGGGCAATAGCCGCGATCACCGCCAAAAAAAGTCGTAGCTGCAGGGAGGGCCCCCTGCTAAAAATCGGCTTCATAAATTATGCGTGTTCCTCGACTACAGAAGGAGGCACCTTAGAAGACGAACGCCATCAGCATTCATCTATTATGATACCTCCCTCCAGTGGCTGACTATTCTTCGCTGAACAAATCGCCGCCATGCATGTCGATCATTTCCAACGCCTTACCACCACCGCGAGCCACGCAGGTCAGTGGATCTTCTGCGACCACGACTGGAATACCGGTTTCTTCCATCAGCAGACGATCTAAGTTACGCAGCAGCGCGCCGCCACCGGTCAACACCATACCACGTTCGGAAATGTCGGAAGCCAACTCCGGCGGACACTGTTCCAGCGCCACCATCACCGCGCTGACAATACCGGTCAACGGCTCTTGCAAGGCTTCGAGGATTTCGTTGGAGTTCAAGGTAAAGCCACGCGGTACACCCTCAGCCAGGTTACGACCACGCACTTCGATCTCGCGCACTTCATCGCCAGGATAAGCCGAACCGATCTCGTGCTTGATGCGCTCAGCGGTCGCTTCACCAATCAGTGAGCCATAGTTACGACGCACATAATTAATGATGGCTTCGTCGAATCGATCGCCGCCAATGCGTACAGAAGAAGAGTAAACCACACCGTTCAGTGAGATCACCGCCACTTCAGTGGTACCGCCACCGATATCAACCACCATCGAGCCGGTTGCTTCAGAAACCGGCAGCCCCGCACCAATCGCAGCAGCCATCGGCTCTTCAATCAGGAACACTTCTCGCGCACCGGCCCCTTGGGCAGATTCGCGAATAGCACGGCGTTCAACTTGAGTGGCGCCAACCGGCACACACACCAGCACACGCGGGCTTGGGCGCATGAAGCTATTGCTGTGAACTTGCTTGATGAAGTGCTGTAGCATTTTCTCTGTCACAAAGAAATCGGCAATAACGCCGTCTTTCATTGGACGAATCGCTGCGATATTGCCAGGCGTACGCCCCAGCATTTGTTTAGCATCATGACCCACGGCCGCAACGCTCTTCGGTGAACCGGCACGATCTTGGCGAATGGCAACCACCGACGGTTCATTCAGTACAATGCCTTGCCCTTTAACATAAATCAGGGTATTGGCGGTACCCAAGTCGATGGACAAGTCATTAGAAAACATGCCACGAAATTTCTTAAACATAACTAAAGGATAATCCTGCAAGCTGGGGGCGGAAAATAAAATCCGCCTACTTTACCAACCACACGAAGCAGCGACAAGGCGCAAAAACGTTCTACTTCGGTGAAAAATAGTCTGTATTGTTTCTGCACAAATGCGCGGAAATGGGATGAGTCCTGAACTCCCTGAACACGGGTTCAGTTTAGCACCCTGTCAACGCACAAAACGGCGTAACACAGCTCATAAAATCTAACATTTTCCCTGATTGCCACCGATGGTAAGTGCCCACCAACGCACTACGGGAAAGGACGGGCTATTCTACGTTAAAAATCACTCAAATATTCAGCTTAAACACGATATCGACGCGAATATTTTTTGCGCCCGACGTCGATCGGTTCTGGCGATGCGAAAAAGTCACCCTGTCCACCAAGGATCCCACGCTCCTTCAGCGTTTGCCATTCATTACGTGTACGCACGCTGGCAGCAAACACTTGCGCGCTGGTGCCGTTGCAGGCACTGGTCAGACTTTGAACAAACAGTTGATTTTCATCGCGCCGATCAATACTCCGCACCAAGCCAGGATGAAGCTTAACAATTTCAACCTGCAACGATTTGATATAGGAGGTACTGACCACGGTTAACCCCGCCTGAGAAACCGCCAAACGGCAACCCAACCCTGAAAGCAATCGCAGTACCGGGCGCAAACGATCGATATGTTGACACACATCTGCCTCTGCAAGTTCAATCAGAATACGTCGCCGATGATTTTTTTCACATTGCAGTAAGGTATCACGTAGCCAACGCTGGAATGAACGCTGTAATAATGAATCCACGCACAGCGGGAAGGCCAGCGTCTCTTCAGGCCATAACGCCAGTAAAGGAATAATACGGCTCATCTGCTGGCGATCGTAACTTTCTGCTAATCCAAGCTGCTGCACCAGCGGCATATATTCCGCCGGTAATAATTCCAAAGTACCGTCATAAATACGGCTCATAATTTCCCGGTGGTGAACCTCACCGTCAACGGTAACCGCCGGTTTTTGATACAAGCGCGGACCACCACGCGCCAGCATCTGCTCTAACAAAGTACGCCATTTCACACTGCCCCGGCCTTTTTCCGGCACCTGACTATCATAGGTGTACCAGCCGTTTCCCCCCTGCAACGTGGCGTGGCGCGTAGCCTGTTCAGCGTAATCAATCACCTGCTCGGTGGTTTGACCGCCGCGGTACGCCACAATACCTATGTGCAAAAACGTTTCGCGATCGATCAACGCCGTTGGGGGGATGGTGTCTATCGACTTCACTAATTGCGCGGCAATGCCATCCGCTTCTTTCAACGTACGATGCGGTAATAATACGGTAAAATCACTGTGGAAATAACGCGCCAACAGGGCGGCTGGGTAGCGCATCACAAAGGTAGACAGCAGGTTTACCAGTGAATACATCAGTTCCTGCACTGCCGTGTTGCCATGGGTTTCACGCAGGGTATCGAAGTCCGGTAACCGTACCATCATCACAATCCCATGCGATCCGTCTTCTTCTAATTGGGTCGTCAATTGATTGTCGAAAAACAGCCGATTGTTCAACCCGGTTTTGGCATCCTGCGCGGCAAAAGCCCGAATGAGCGTATCAACCCGGCTGCGCTCTTCACGCGCTTCCGCCAAGTCACTCAGTAACCGATCGATCGCACCGCTAACGTTGGCAGGCCATTCGCGCATATCCCCTTTTGCCACTTCCTCACGTTCACCATTGAGGATACGGCGCGCCCGCAACTCCAACCGATCTTCACCTTCGGCTTGCTCGCGCAGCCAACGCAGACCAAACAGTAAAATGACGACCATCAAGATAATCGATAGCGTCACCGCCAGAGTGGAATGCAGCGAGCGCATATCGCCAGCAAAGGAATCAATATAGGTAATATTCAGCGAACTGCCAGGGTGTTGCATCATAGGCAAAGATGCCTGACGATAGCCTGTCAGCGCATCCCATGGCGCTTCGTCGCTCGAGATTTTATACTCAAGTACGGTACTGCGTGAGGTCGTAACACTGATTGCAACAACGCCTAATGGCCGCATCACCAAAGGCAGCCACTTCTCCTGCTCTGGCGGGGCTTCCAACAACATCGCTTGATCGAGCGATGTCATCAACGCGCCAAACCGGCGCTCCATCCGCTCCTGAGTGACATAGAAAAAGCTGAACGAGCAGCCTATCAGCATTAAGAACATAGCCAATGCAACGAGCAAGGTAATCAATGCAGAGAGTTTGGTAGTAAATCGCATCCCTGTGCCTTGTGCGCTATGGTTAAGTAAATGTGCACATTTTGAGAAAAAAATGTGCCGGCTATGTACAAAAACTCCAACGCGTTGCCCTGTTTTTATTCATCGATAACTGCCTGTTTTTTCTGATTACAGCAGCTAAGATTTGGAGTTTGAGTTCTGCCCCACAAGCTACCAAGCCTCGCAAGCGAATGAAACCTTTTATCCGCATTTTTTTGTCATTTATCAGGGCATCAATTTTCTATTATGCATATAGTCAAATAAACTCAAATAAAGCATTCACATTATGAATACTCACGCGAGGGAAACGAGATGCGCGCACTGTTATTGGAACAAAAAGACGATCATACGGTAGCCCAGGTTCGGGAGATCGACAACGATCGCTTGCCCGAAGGCGATGTCACGGTCGATGTCAATTGGTCTAGCCTCAATTATAAAGATGCGCTGGCGATCACCGGTAAAGGTAAAATCGTCCGTAACTTCCCGATGGTGCCAGGCATTGATTTCGCCGGGACCGTGGCCAGCAGTAAGGATCCGCGCTTCAAACAAGGCCAAAGTGTGGTGCTGACAGGTTGGGGCGTGGGCGAAAACCACTGGGGAGGCTTGGCAGAGCAGGCTCGCGTCTCTGGCGAGTGGCTGGTTCCGCTGCCGCAAGGGCTTGACGAACGAAAAGCGATGATCCTCGGCACCGCGGGCTTCACCGCCATGCTCTGTGTGATGGCGCTGGAAGATGGCGGCGTCCGCCCCGATGACGGTAACGTATTGGTCACCGGTGCCAGCGGCGGCGTTGGTAGCACCGCGATCGCGATTCTGTCCGCGCTGGGCTATCAGGTGACCGCCATCAGCGGGCGCGAAAGTAATACTGACTATCTGAAATCGCTGGGAGCCAAAGAAATATTGTCACGCAGTGATTATATCGAAACCCCACGGCCACTGGAAAAACAGTTGTGGGCTGGCGCGGTAGATACCGTCGGCGATAAATTGCTTGCGCGCGTATTGGCGCAGATGAATTACAACGGCACCGTGGCCGCCTGTGGGCTGGCGGGGGGATATCAATTGCCCACCACCGTTATGCCATTCATCCTGCGCAACGTGCGCTTGCAAGGGGTAGATTCCGTACATACACCGTTGCACCGTCGCCAATCTGCATGGGAACGGCTGGCGGGTATCTTGCCGGATAGCTTCTATCAGCAGGCAACCCACGAAATTACGCTCGAACACGTGCCTGCGACCGCCGCCGATTTATTAAATAATCAGGTCACGGGGCGTACGTTAGTGAAAATTCGTTGATGTCGAGGGGCGCAACGCCGTTGACGCCCCTTTGATGCGGCAAAATTCGCCTATGGCAGAGATTGAACACCGTCTCAACCATAGGCGAAATGCGCCAGAGGCTAGGGTATTCGTTCTGTGCCGCACATCGGCTAGCTCCCTATAAGCACGTTGCCAGCCACGTGATTTTTCCTCTGCGAAATTTCATATTTTCTTCTGACATATCGCTAATACCGCCAATTCACGCCATGCTTAAGTCATCATCACAGAGGATATAGCCATGAGCAAATTGCGTAAACTGACCGAAGCCGATGTCACGCCAGAAAGCGTGTTTTATCAGCGGCGCAAAGTCTTACAAGCATTAGGTATTAGCGCGGCCTCACTGGCTTTGCCACTCAGCGCACAGGCCGATCTCTTGTCATGGTTTAAAGGTAATGACCGCCCTAAAGCGCCAGCAGGCAAACCGTTAGTATTCAGCCAGCCGCCACAGTGGCAGGCCAAATTGGATTTAACGCCGGAAGACAAAGTGACCGGTTACAACAATTTCTACGAATTTGGCTTGGATAAAGCCGACCCGGCAGCCAATGCCGGGGGCTTGAAAACCGAAGGCTGGAAAGTACGTATCGATGGTGAGGTCGCCAATCCGATCACGCTCGATATTGATGACCTGATGAAGCGCTTCCCGCTTGAGCAGCGTATTTATCGCATGCGTTGCGTAGAAGCCTGGTCGATGGTGGTGCCGTGGATCGGTTTTGAACTGAATAAGTTATTAAAACTGGCGGAGCCGAACAGCCATGCGCGGTTCGTAGCCTTTCAAACGCTGTACGATCCAGAACAAATGCCGGGTCAAAAAGATCGTTTTATCGGCGGCGGTCTGAAATATCCGTACGTTGAAGGGTTACGCTTAGACGAAGCCATGCATCCATTGGCATTACTGACAGTAGGCGTCTATGGTAAAACGCTACCGCCGCAAAACGGGGCACCGTTGCGGCTGATTACCCCATGGAAATACGGTTTCAAAGGGATTAAATCGATCGTACATATTAGCCTGACGCGTGAGCAACCGCCGACCACTTGGAATCTCTCCGCGCCGAACGAGTACGGTTTTTATGCTAACGTCAATCCGCAGGTTGATCATCCGCGTTGGTCACAGGCTAGCGAACGCGTTATTGGCTCTGGCGGTATTTTAGATGTAAAACGTCAACCTACGTTGATGTTTAACGGTTATGGCGATCAGGTTGCTTCGCTATACAGCAATATGAATTTGCGGGAGAACTTTTAAGTGCGTCTGAAACCGGCTCACATCATCGGCTTAAAAGTGGCGATTCATTTGGCCGCATTCCTGCCGCTTCTGTGGCTCATGCTGGCGGTAAATCAAGGTTGGCTCAGTGCCGATCCGGCCAAAGACATTCAGCATTTTACCGGCCGCATGACGTTAAAAATGCTCCTGGCCACGCTGCTGGTTACCCCGTTGGCGCGTTATAGCCGACAGGCATTATTAATGCGTTGCCGCCGCTTGCTCGGCTTGTGGTGCTTTGCCTGGGGCACGCTGCACCTGATAAGCTATTCTGCGCTCGAACTGGGGCTGAATAATCTCGGCTTGCTTGGCCGTGAGTTAGTCACCCGACCGTATTTAACGCTGGGTATCATCAGTTGGATAGTGCTGTTGGCACTGGCGGCAACCTCAACCCAATGGGCAATGCGCAAGTTAGGTGCCAAATGGCAAAAATTGCATAATTTTGTCTATCTGGTGGCGATCCTCGCCCCGATTCATTACCTGTGGTCAGTAAAGATCTTATCGCCGCAGCCTCTCATCTACGCGCTATTGGCCGTGCTGCTGTTAGCGTTGCGTTACAAGAAATTTCGCGCAAGATGGCGCTAAAGCCAGCGGAACTTTTCTGTGTAACAAACCTCATAACCCAGTAAATTGGGCAGATTGGACTTGAATATCTTCGCTGATAAGACCAGTATTTAGCTGCGAATTGCTACGATATCGTTATAATGCCCGACCTTACCCTTGCGGGTAGCGCGATTTTTCCCCGAAATAGGTGACAAATCGCTAAGGTCGGGTTATTTTGGACGATGATGGTTTTATTGCCGGAGATATCAGCACAATGGCGGATAAGTTTCACATTTTGCTTCTAAACGGCCCCAATCTGAATCTGCTGGGGACGCGTGAGCCGGAGAAGTACGGCAGCACGACGTTGGCCGAGATTGTTAACGGATTGGAAAACCAGGCGCGTGCGCTGAATATAACCCTGAGCCATCTGCAATCAAACGCCGAACATGCGCTGATTGATCGCATTCATCAGGCGCGCGGCAACACGGATTTTATTCTGATTAACCCTGCGGCGTTCACGCATACCAGCGTGGCGTTGCGCGACGCACTGTTGGCAGTGCAGATCCCATTTATCGAGATCCACCTGTCTAACGTGCACGCCCGCGAGCCTTTCCGTCATCACTCTTACCTGTCCGACATCGCGGTAGGGGTGATTTGCGGTCTTGGCGCGGATGGCTACAGTTTTGCTTTACAGGCAGCGGCTAACCGCTTGTCAAAATCCAACTAATATACCCAAAATCATTGGTGTTGCAGGAACCTGGCAACGCAACATGTCCTCACTGCGTACTGTCGGTACGTGGCTGGGATAAGTGAGAGCAGCCAACGTCTCTGTAACGTCAAGCATTACGGGTTTACGCAAAAAGAGTACGGAATCACACTCATGGATATTCGTAAAATCAAGAAACTGATCGAACTGGTTGAAGAATCAGGCATTTCTGAACTGGAAATCTCTGAAGGCGAAGAGTCAGTTCGCATCAGCCGTGCCGCACCGGCGCAGGCTTACCCAATGATGCAACAGGCCTACGCAATGCCAGCACAGCAGCAACCTGCTCTGGCGACCGCCGTTGCCACCTCACCTGAGGCAGAAACTCCTGCAGCACCAGCGGCCATGAGTGGCCACGTTGTTCGTTCTCCAATGGTAGGGACGTTCTATCGTACCCCAAGTCCAGACGCGAAAGCCTTCATCGAAGTGGGTCAGAAAGTGAACGCTGGCGATACGCTGTGCATCGTTGAAGCGATGAAAATGATGAACCAGATCGAAGCGGATAAGTCCGGTGTGGTTAAAGCCATCTTGGTTGAAAACGGCCAACCGGTAGAATATGACGAGCCACTGGTCGTCATCGAATAACGAGGCGCACCACATGCTTGATAAAATTGTAATCGCCAACCGTGGCGAGATCGCGCTTCGTATCCTGCGTGCCTGTAAAGAGTTGGGCATCAAGACCGTTGCCGTTCACTCTGCTGCCGATCGCGATCTGAAACACGTACTGCTGGCTGACGAGACCGTGTGTATCGGTCCTGCGCCATCGGTTAAAAGCTATTTAAACATCCCGGCTATCATTGCCGCTGCTGAAATCACCGGCGCGGTGGCTATCCACCCGGGTTACGGCTTCTTGTCTGAAAACGCTGACTTTGCCGAGCAGGTTGAGCGCTCCGGTTTCATCTTCATTGGCCCGAAAGCCGAAACTATTCGCCTGATGGGCGATAAAGTTTCCGCCATCAATGCCATGAAGAAAGCAGGTGTTCCCTGTGTACCCGGCTCCGACGGCCCACTGACTGACGACATGGATAAGAACCGTGCCTTTGCCAAGCGCATCGGCTATCCGGTCATTATCAAAGCGTCTGGCGGCGGCGGCGGCCGTGGTATGCGCGTTGTGCGCAGCGACAAAGATCTTGAGCAATCCATTTCCATGACGAAAGCAGAAGCCAAAGCGGCTTTCAACAACGACATGGTTTACATGGAGAAATACCTGGAAAACCCACGCCATATCGAAATTCAGGTATTGGCAGACGGCCAAGGTAATGCCATCTATCTGGCAGAGCGTGATTGCTCAATGCAGCGTCGTCACCAAAAAGTGGTGGAAGAAGCGCCAGCACCGGGCATCACCAATGAAATGCGCCGCTACATTGGCGATCGCTGTGCGAAAGCCTGTGTAGAAATCGGCTATCGCGGTGCCGGTACATTCGAGTTTCTCTATGAGAACGGCGAGTTCTATTTCATCGAAATGAACACCCGTATTCAGGTAGAGCATCCGGTAACCGAAATGATCACCGGCGTGGATCTGATCAAAGAGCAACTGCGCATCGCTGCCGGTCAGCCTTTGTCGATCAAACAGGATGAAGTGAAGGTTCAAGGCCATGCGGTAGAATGCCGTATTAACGCCGAAGATCCGAACACCTTCCTGCCAAGCCCGGGTAAAATCACCCGCTTCCATGCGCCGGGTGGCTTTGGCGTTCGCTGGGAATCACATATTTACGCCGGTTATACCGTGCCGCCATACTATGATTCCATGATCGGTAAACTGATCACTTACGGTGAAAACCGTGATGTCGCGATTGCTCGCATGAAGAATGCGCTGGCTGAACTGATCATCGATGGCATCAAAACCAACGTTGAGCTACAGCAAAAGATCATGAACGACGAAAACTTCCAGCACGGTGGAACGAATATCCACTATCTGGAGAAGAAGCTTGGCCTGCAGGAAACCTAAGGCACACTGCTTGACGTCATGTCATCAAGGCCGGTGAATCACCGGCCTTTTTCTTTGCGGCTGCCGTAGTTTGATCGCTTGGCAAATGCCGGTCTTGTCGTAAAATCCCTTTCCTTTGGTCAATCCATAATCCCATTGCTTTACGTCATGGCGTAAACAGACAGGGAAAAAACCGTAAACCATTTGGAGCTACGGATGGAAAAACGCTTTATTCAAGCCCACCGTGAGGCACGTTGGGCTCTAGGGCTCACGCTACTTTATGTGTTGGCCTGGTCGCTAGCGGCCTATCTGCCGGACAACGACATCGGCATCACCGGTCTGCCGCACTGGTTTGAGATGGCCTGCCTGTTGGTACCACTGGTGTTCATTATTTTATGCTGGTTGATGGTGCGCGGCGTGTTCCGCGACATCCCACTGGAGGACAGCGATGCAAACTGAAGTGATTGTGCCGCTGATCGCCTATTTATTACTGGTGTTTGGGTTGTCAGCTTATGCCTACAGCCGCCGCCAGCGTGGTAACTTCCTCAACGAATATTTTCTCGGCAGTCGTTCCATGGGCGGTTTCGTGTTGGCAATGACGCTAACCGCCACCTACATTAGCGCCAGCTCTTTCATCGGTGGGCCCGGTGCTGCCTATAAATATGGGCTAGGTTGGGTACTGCTGGCGATGATTCAGTTACCTGCGGTATGGCTGTCGCTTGGCGTACTGGGCAAAAAATTTGCCATTTTGGCGCGGCGCTATAATGCCATTACCCTAAACGATATGCTGTTTGCGCGTTATCGAAGCCGCTTGTTAGTTTGGCTCGCCAGTCTGAGCCTATTGGTGGCGTTTATCGGTGCCATGACGGTACAATTTATTGGCGGAGCCCGCCTATTAGAAACCGCAGCGGGTATTCCTTATAACACCGGGTTGCTGATTTTCGGCATCAGTATTGCGTTGTACACCGCCTTTGGTGGCTTCCGCGCCAGTGTGCTAAATGACGCAATGCAAGGATTAGTGATGTTGCTGGGCACCGTTTTACTGCTGGTAGCGGTAATTCATGCCGCCGGAGGGTTGCACAACGCAGTGGATACACTGCAACAGATCGATCCGTCACTGGTCTCACCACAGGGCGGCGAACAGGTGCTCACGCTGCCCTTTATGGCCTCTTTCTGGATCTTGGTCTGTTTCGGCGTCATTGGCCTACCCCACACCGCCGTGCGTTGTATTTCCTATAAAGACAGTAAAGCGGTGCATCGCGGCATTATTCTAGGCACCATTGTGGTCGCGTTGCTGATGTTCGGTATGCATCTGGCCGGCGCGTTGGGCCGCGCAGTGTTGCCCGATTTAAAAGTCCCCGATCAGGTGATCCCAACGCTGATGATCACTGTGCTACCGCCTTATGCTGCGGGTATCTTTTTGGCAGCACCGATGGCGGCCATCATGTCGACCATCAATGCCCAGCTACTACAATCTTCCGCCACGATCATTAAAGATCTGTACCTCGGTATCCGGCCGCAGCAGATACATAATGAGAAGATGATTAAACGCTTTTCCAGTCTGACGACGCTGATCCTGGGGTTACTGGTGCTCTTAGCGGCATGGCGACCACCGGAAATGATCATTTGGTTGAATCTGCTGGCGTTTGGCGGCCTGGAGGCGGTGTTCCTGTGGCCGCTGGTACTCGGCCTGTATTGGGAGCGCGCCAATGCGCAGGGGGCGCTTAGCTCAATGGCGTCAGGTGCGGTATGCTATACGCTATTGGCCAGCCTCAACCTGCAACTGGCTGGGCTACACCCTATTGTGCCCGCGTTGCTGCTGAGCCTGCTGGCGTTTTACATCGGTAACGTCTTCGGCGAAAAACGTCGTTCGGCGTCATCTTTATCCTCTTGAAGAGAATTGTTATGCCTTGGATCCAACTTAAACTGAACACCACCGGCAGCCAAGCGGAAGACCTGAGCGATGCGCTGGTCGAAAGCGGCGCGGTCTCAGTGACCTTTCAGGACACTCACGACAACCCGGTGTTTGAACCACTGCCCGGCGAAACTCTACTGTGGGGCGATACCGATGTTATCGGCCTTTACGATGCAGAAACCGATATGGCGGAAGTCGTGAAACTACTGGCGCTGCACCCTCTGCTGGGCAATGATTTCCGCCATAAAATCGAGCAGTTGGAAGACAAAGACTGGGAACGCGAGTGGATGGATAACTTCCACCCAATGCGTTTTGGCGAACGTTTGTGGATCTGCCCAAGCTGGCGCGACGTACCGGATGCCAATGCAGTTAACGTAATGCTGGATCCGGGGTTGGCGTTTGGCACCGGTACCCATCCAACCACCGCACTGTGCCTGCAATGGCTTGACGGGCTCGATTTGGCAGGCAAAACCGTGATCGATTTCGGCTGCGGTTCCGGCATTCTAGCCATTGCGGCGCTGAAGCTCGGTGCCGCACGCGCTATCGGCATTGACATCGATCCCCAGGCTATTCAAGCCAGCCGTGACAACGCGCAACGTAACGGCGTTTCAGAGCGTCTGGAGCTTTACCTGCCAAAAGACCAGCCAGCCGATCTGCTGGCCGATGTCGTCGTCGCAAACATTTTAGCAGGCCCGCTGCGTGAGCTGGCACCTTTGATCGGTTGTCTGCCGAAATCGGGCGGCTACCTTGGCCTTTCTGGCATATTGGCAACCCAGGCCAGCAGCGTAGCGGAAGCCTATCAGGATAAATTCGTGCTTGATCCCGTTGCGGAACGCGAAGACTGGTGTCGTATCACCGGCCAACGCAAATAATTACACTTTTCCGCCAAAATAAAAAACCATCGTAATTTTAAATAGTTATGATGGTTTTTATTTCTTGTCCAGTATTTTCTTATTTTTCCAGTCTAACGCTAAGCGTATCCTCGCACCGAAAAAACTGCACCACTGTTGCAAACTGCTGACAAAGTTGTCGCACGCTACGGATGTAAGGAATTCCTGCCACGTAACCATTGGGTTAGCGCGTTGCGGATCTATTTTCTATACGTATTCAGTACCACACTCACTTTGCTATCAGTCTGGTATTTTGTCGTTTTTAAAGGGATTGGAAATGAAAAACACACTACTGATTGCCGCTATATTGGCGAGCGGCTTCTCTGCCCACGCAGCGCAACATACGCATTGGAGTTACGAGGGCAAAGATGGCCCGGATCGTTGGGGCAAACTGACTCAGGATTTCTCACTGT
The DNA here is from genome assembly GCF_050268245.1 of Serratia sp. NPDC078593. Lineage (NCBI taxonomy): Bacteria > Pseudomonadati > Pseudomonadota > Gammaproteobacteria > Enterobacterales > Yersiniaceae > Serratia > Serratia sp. NPDC078593. The sequence continues at coordinate 52,791 of NZ_JBNNGK010000017.1, forward strand.
GTGACACTGGTAAAAACCAGTCACCGGTCAATATTCAAAACGCATTGAAAACTCACCACGGTAAGCTGGAACTGGTTTTCCATCCCAGTAAGCAGCGCATCGTCAATAACGGCCATACCATTCAAGTCAACGTCGACGCGGGTAATACGCTAGTGATGGATGGCAACACCTTTACGCTGCAACAATTCCACTTTCATTCCCCCAGCGAAAATGAGATAGACGGCGAACACTTCCCGTTAGAGGCGCATTTTGTCTATAAGGACAGCGCTGGCGCTTTAGCGGTATTGGCTTTGATGTTCAATCAAGGCACGGCTAATGCTCAGTTGGCACAGGCTTGGCAGCAAATGCCTACACATATCGGCGAGTCTGCTGACCTGTTTACGCCAATCGACATAAAAACCTTATTGCCTAGCGCATTCAACTATTATCGCTTTAGTGGTTCACTGACAACGCCACCCTGCACTGAGGGCGTCAGTTGGCTGGTACTGGATAAACCGGTTACCGCCTCTGCTGAACAAGTGAGTCAGTTCAGCACGGTGATCCATCACACGAATAACCGTCCTGTGCAGCCACTGAATGGCCGTATCATTATCGATTAAGGGTTGGGCATTGTCGTGTTTAGCGACATAGAGGGGCCGCTGAGTCCCTCCCCTTCCCCCTACTGATAAAATGGTTTTTCCGTAACCAAGTCAATGCATTACCCTGATAAATGCCGTCAATTCCCGTCGCTCTCGGCTTAAATGCCCATCATTTGCAGATAATATTCTGTTGTTTTGCGATTATTTACCTGCATACAAAATAAGCACATTTGGTCAAGTCTTTGTTAAATATATATAATATTTTCAGCTCTCGCTGTGAACAGCATTTTCATTGATCAACTGCATCAAATCGGTCAAAGTTTGGCCTTTCATCTCGACGCAAAAATGCGTAATATACGCGCCCTTGCGGACACAGTATGGTCAATCTTTGTCTATGCGCATTGGACACCACCAGTTAACAAATTGCTTGATTGCGGCCCCGATGGCCGGGATCACCGATCGCCCGTTCAGAACCTTGTGTCATGCAATGGGGGCTGGGATGGCTGTATCCGAAATGCTCTCCTCCAATCCGGAGGTATGGCGAACGGATAAGTCGCGTCTGCGCATGGTTCATAGCGATGAACCTGGGATTCGCTCCGTGCAAATTGCCGGATGCGACCCGGATGATATGGCCGCCGCCGCCCGGATCAACGTGGCTAGCGGCGCACAGATCATCGACATCAATATGGGTTGCCCGGCTAAAAAAGTGAACCGGAAGCTTGCAGGGTCTGCTTTATTGCAGTACCCGGATCTGGTTAAACAGATCCTCCACGCGGTCGTTAATGCCGTGGATGTGCCGGTAACGCTGAAAATCCGTACCGGCTGGGCGCCAGAACACCGTAACTGTGTAGAGATTGCCCAATTGGCCGAAGACTGTGGTATTCAGGCTTTGACGATTCATGGCCGAACCCGTGCCTGCCTGTTCAACGGCGACGCGGAGTACGACAGCATTCGGGCAGTTAAGCAGAACGTTTCCATTCCGATTATCGCGAATGGCGACATTACTGACCCGCATAAAGCCAGAGCAGTGCTCGACTACACTGGGGCTGATGCCCTGATGATAGGCCGCGCTGCTCAGGGGAGACCCTGGATCTTCCGGGAAATCCAGCATTATCTGGACACTGGGGAGTTGCTGCCACCGCTGCCGCTTGGCGAAGTGAAGCGCTTGTTGATCGGGCATATTCGGGAATTGCACGGCTTTTACGGCCAAGGCAAGGGATTCCGAATCGCTCGTAAACACGTCTCTTGGTATCTTCAAGAGCACGCCCCAAATGACCAGTTTCGGCGCACATTCAACGCCATAGAGGATGCCAGCGAACAGCTGGAGGCGTTGGAGGCATATTTCGAAAATCTTGCGTAACAAAAAAGAGCTGACAGAACTATGTTCGAACAACGCGTAAATTCTGACGTACTGACCGTTTCAACCGTGAACTCACAGGATCAAGTGACTCAAAAGCCTCTGCGTGACTCGGTTAAGCAAGCACTGAAGAACTATTTTGCTCAATTGAATGGTCAAGACGTTAACGACCTGTATGAGCTGGTATTGGCTGAAGTTGAACAGCCACTGTTGGACATGGTGATGCAATACACCCGTGGCAACCAGACCCGTGCAGCCCTGATGATGGGCATCAACCGCGGTACCCTGCGTAAGAAATTGAAAAAATACGGCATGAACTGATACTAGTCAGTTAACATGTTGAAAAAAGGCGCTTTATCTCATTTGATAAGCGCCTTTTTCTTTGCTGGTATTCATACTGCGGCATCTTCATCTCGGTTTGAATCAGACTATTCGTATGCCGCTCTGCTATCCACTCACGTAGGCTGTGGTATACTGTACATTCTTAGAGCCACTTCGGCTTGCCAACAGCCGTTCGTCCTCCGCCTGATTAGCACGCCAACCGCCCTTCGAATGTAAAGATTTAGTCAATGATTAAACGATAATCTGATTAGGGTGTCTGAGTAATTGTATCGCTATCGAGTGGCCTCTTTATGCGTTACAGGTTTCTACCCCTAAACGCATAAATGAGTTGATATGAAGCGTCCGCAAAAATTCAAACGTACCTTGCTGCACCCCCGCTACTGGCTGACCTGGTTTGGCCTAGCGATACTTTTTCTCCTCGTCCAACTCCCCTATCCCGTTCTGCACAAGCTGGGCGTATGGATGGGTCGTACTTCAATGCGTTTTCTAAAACGCCGTGTTTCCATCACCCGTCGTAATCTGGAACTGTGTTTCCCAGAAATGGACGAAGCTCAGCGTGAACGTAAAGTGATCGGTAACTTCGAATCCCTCGGCATGGGTCTGCTGGAAACCGGTATCGCGTGGTTTTGGTCTGATAAACGCGTTAAGCGCTGGTTCAATGTTTCAGGAATCAATCACCTGAAAATGGCACAACAGAACGAGCGTGGCGTATTGGTCATTGGCGTACACTTTATGTCGCTGGAGCTTGGCGGCCGGGCGATGGGCCTATGCCAACCGATGATGGCGATGTATCGCCCTCATAACAACAAAGCGATGGAGTGGGCACAAACCAAAGGCCGTATGCGCTCCAACAAAGCCATGCTGGATCGTAAAGATTTACGCGGCATGGTGCAGGCGTTAAAACGCGGGGAAGCAGTATGGTTTGCTCCCGATCAGGATTACGGCCCGCGCGGCAGCGTTTTTGCCCCGCTGTTCGCGGTCGATCAAGCCGCCACCACCAGCGGTACATTTATGCTGGCGCGTATGGCGAAACCGGCTCTGGTTCCGGTTGTCCTGATTCGCCGTGAAAACGGTAGCGGTTACGATCTACTGATCCAACCCGCGCTGGAAGATTACCCTATCGACGATGAAATGGCCGCCGCTGCTTACATGAATAAAGTGGTGGAAAAAGAGATTATGCGTGCGCCAGAGCAATATATGTGGCTACACCGCCGCTTTAAGACTCGGCCGATAGGCGCCCCTTCACTCTATTAATACCGCCATTGTTGGGCACTGCATACGCAGCGCCCATAATGCTTCCCTCCGCCCCATCCTGCTAACCGTAGAAAAACTCAGCGCATTAACATTTAACTTTGGTGTAACATCATGCTTTCCCGAACAGGAAGATGGTGATGAAAACTCAAATCCGTATTGCGCTGATCGGCGACTACCGGCCACAGGCCATCGCCCATCAAGCCATTCCCGTCGCACTCGCCCTAGCCGCCTCGCACCTTGATGTTGATATTCAGACACAGTGGTTACCCACCACAACACTTACTGATATTACAGTTCTCAATGAGTATCATGCTATTTGGGTGGTGCCCGGCAGCCCTTATCTGAACGACAGCGCCGTCTTTATGGCCATTCGCTACGCGCGTGAACAAAATGTTCCCTTTCTCGGTTCCTGCGGTGGGTTCCAATACGCAGTGGTGGAATATGCCCGTAATGTCATGGGTTGGCAGGACGCCAACCATGCGGAAACGGATAGCAGCGGGCGATTGGTCATTACGCCATTACGCTGCGCATTAGTGGAGGAAAGCGGAAGCATCGTTTTTCAATCGGGCACGCGCGTCGCGCAAGCTTACGGTAAGTTGGAAACACATGAAGCTTACCGGTGTCATTACGGCGTAAACCCGGAGTTTGTTGCCGCGCTGCAACAGTATCCTTTGGTGATTAGCGGCCATGATATGGAAGGCGACGTTCGCGCCGTGGAACTGCCAGACCACCGGTTTTATGTCGCAACGCTGTTCCAATCTGAACGTGCTGCGCTTACCGGACAACTTTCGCCACTGGTCGTCGCTCTGCTTAATGCTGCACGCGGCTAAGTGCCACAACGCCTGGGAGATTATCATCGTGGATGTTCGTACTCTGCGCTACTTTGTCGAAGTCGTACGCCAACAAAGTTTTACCCGCGCGGCAGAGAAACTGTTTGTCACCCAGCCGACCATCAGCAAAATGCTGCGCCATTTAGAAGATGAGTTAGAGTGTACCCTGCTCATTCGCGAAGGACGTAAGCTACGGCTAACCGACAGCGGTCAGGCAGTCTATCAGCGCGGCATCGCCATTCTGGATGAATTCCGCCAGCTTGAAGCGGAATTGGAAGACATCAGTTCAGTGAAAAAAGGCGTCCTGCGTTTGGGGATCCCGCCGATGGTGGGCCGACAAATCGCTGCACTGCTGCGCCAGTTTCGCCAGACTTATCCCCGTATTGAACTTAACATCTCAGAATTAGGCGGCCTCGCCGGCGAGCAAGCGGTGCTAGCCGGTGAACTGGATTTAGCGATGACGGTGTACTCACCCAGCAGCGAGCAACCTCTCACCTTTCTGCCACTGCTAGGTCATCCTATGTGCGTCGTCGCACCGCGCACTCAACCATGGCTGCACCGTACCCGCGTTGACATCAAGGAACTCGCTGACTGGCCAATCCTGATTTATAACGAAGACTTCGCCCTGTATAAAATGTTGATGGCCGCATTTCGCCAAGCCGGGATCGAACCGAAAATCGCGGTACGCAGTGGCCAATGGGACTTTTTAGCTTCGATGGTGCAAGCCGGCGTCGGCATTGCCATGTTACCGGAGCCGGTCTGCCAATGGCTGGATAAAGAAAACCTGATCTGCTTGCCGCTGGAGCCGAGAATGGAGTGGAAAGTCGGTCTGATCTGGCGTCAGAACAGTTATCTCTCTCACAGCGCCCAGGCTTGGATCGCCTGTTGCCGCGATTTTTGGCCATTATTGAAATGAGATTCACGGGCGCAGCCTGCTACGCCCGGATGACGACATCACTTCGGTTCTATGTGCCGCCCTTAAATCCTAGCCTTCGCGCTCCACCAGCAGCGCTTCCAGCAAGTCGAGATCGTGCAACAATTTTTGCAGTGTCTCATTACTAATTTTTTGCGTCGCCCGTAAGTGATACAACTCCCCACGTTCCGCACGCAATGCGGTTAAACGAAAGCGCCGCTCCAGATTTTCCAGCTCCAACGCATTTTCAATATCGTCTTTGCTGGCAATTCGCCGCCGCAGTGTCCCCACCACCCGAGAACTGATTTCTTTTAGCACCTGCGGATCGACGTTTTCTTCGGTATCCGCGGCCAAACGCTCTTCCATCTTATTAATACTTTCAATCGCCACTTCTGCCGCCATCGCAATCGCCATGCGCTCTTCGCCTTTGCTGGCGCTCTTATCCGTTACCTGAATACCACGCAGTAACAGCGGCAAGGCCATCACGCCGATCAACAATGACAGCAAAATGACCCCGGTTGCGATAAACACCAGCTGATAGCGAGCAGGGAACGCTGAACCATCGCTGAGCAACAGAGGGATCGACAACACACCGGCCAAGGTAATCGCCCCACGAACGCCAGCGAAAGAGGCCACCCACAGTTCGCGCGTCGTGTAATCGCCAAATAGTAATGGCCGTTTTTTCAGGAAACGCTTGCTGGCCCCTTTCATCAGCCACAACCACGTGAAGCGCAACACCAATAGCGCCGCATAAATGATGGCAACATCAGCAAACAGATACCAGGTCTGAATCGTCGGATCCAACTCGGCCTGTACGATAGAGGTTTCTAAAATGCCTGGCAGTTGCAAGCCCAACATGATGAACACCATGCCGTTGAATACAAACTCCAGCATCGCCCAAACACTGTTAGCACGCAGGCGCATCGCCAACGGCGCATTGCGGATCACCCCCGATTGACTGATAGTCATCCCCGCCGCGACGGCCGCCAAAATGCCGGAAACGCCGATGTGCTCAGCAATCAAATAAGAGGCAAACGGCAATAACAGCAACAGCACAATCTGTGTCGCCGGATCGTCACCACTCCAGCGGCTCATGATACGCAGCGATTTACTGTAGACCCAGGTGACCGCGACCCCGGCCAGCAGGCCACCGATCGCCACTTTCAGGAACTCCAGCGTTGCGCCGCCCACGGTAAAGATCATGGTGCCCATCGCCACCGCAATAGCGAATTTGAGCGACACCAAGCCAGAGGCGTCGTTCATCAACGCCTCGCCTTCCAGTACGCCCATAATGGATTTGGGAATACGCCCTTTACCAACAATACCGCTTAACGCGACCGCATCGGTTGGCGACAGAACCGCCGCCAAGGCAAATGCCGCCACCAGCGGAATCCCCGGTACCATCAGATAAATCAGGTAGCCGACACCGACCACGGTGAGCAACACCAATACCAGCGCCAAGCCGAGAATTTCGCGGCCATGGTGAATGAATTCACGCGTTGGGGTTTTCCAACCGTCAGCAAACAGCAGCGGCGGGATAAACAACACTAAAAACAGTTCAGGATCAAAATCAACGTGCAGCCCGAAATGCGGCCAAGCCAACATGGCCCCAATGGCAATTTGCATTAACGGTAACGGCACCTGGAACGGCAACATACGTGTCACCACCCCGGACAGGGAGACCACCAAGATCAAAATAAGAATAGTAAAAAAGATTTCCATGCTTTCCTTAGACTCTACGGTTCAAATCACAAGGCTCATTGCCAGAGCATACGTGATAGTAGATCACTTTTTTTACCGTGGTGAAAGCTTGTTGTGCCTTTCAAAAATAGCGAAATAAAGTAGAAGACTTATCAGAATAAAACCAATAAAGCGGGGCGCAGCGCACTGCCCCGCAAAATCAATGTCAGATAGCCCATCCACCCGCGTAGAAGGCAACTAATGCCAGCGCAATCAGCACCGTACCGATGTTGAGCTTTCGCCATTCACCAGAGAAAATACGGCCAATCACTAACGCACTGAAGCCCAACATGATGCCGGTAACAATATTACAGGTCAGCACGATGAATACCGCACAAAGTAACCCGGACATCGCATCAACAAAGTCGTTAAAGTCCAGTTTAGTGACATTACTCAGCATCAGCAGGCCAACGTACATCAGCGCAGGCGCAGTGGCATAGACCGGTACCAAATAAGACAACGGTGACAGGAATAAGATCAACAGGAACAGCAGGCCGACCACCGCGGCCGTCAGGCCAGTTTTGCCACCGGCGGCGGTACCCGCAGCCGATTCGATATACACCGCCGCAGGTGCAGCCCCCACCAAACCAGAAAAAATGCTGCTCACGGAGTCAGAAGTCAGTGCCTTACCGCCGCTAATAATCTGGCCGTCCTTATCCAGCAGGTTAGCTTGCCCGGCCACCGCACGGATAGTGCCGGTCGCGTCAAACACGGCGGTCATCACCAACGCCAGCACGCTAGGCAAAACAACCGGCTGTAACGCGCCCATGATATCCAAACTAAAAATCAATGAGTTGCCGTTTTCATCGGCCAGGCTCGGCATGGCAAACAGCCCTTGATATTTCACGGCAGGATCGACAATCAAACCAATTACCGAAATGGCGATAATCACCAGCAGAATACCGCCAGGCACCCGCAGTTTTTCCAGCCCAAATATAACCGCCAACCCCAATAGCGTCATCACCACGGGGAAAGACGTGAAAGCCCCCAGCGCGACGGGCAAACCGTCTAACGGATTCTTCACCACCAATCCAACACCGTTGGCAGCAATCAGCAACAAGAACAGACCGATGCCAATTCCAGTACCGTGTGCAACGCCCATCGGCAGATTACGTAGGATCCAAGAGCGGATGCCGGTCACTGAGATAAAGGTAAACAGCACGCCCATCAGGAAGACCGCCCCTAACGCGACGGGAATGCTGATTTGTTGGCCCAGTACCAGACTAAACGCCGTGAATGCAGTCAATGAAATCGCGCAGCCAATAGCCATCGGCAAATTCGCCCATAACCCCATCAGCAACGATCCTAAACCGGCGACCAAACAGGTCGCGACGAACACCGCCGTCGGCGGGAACCCGGCTTTGCCCAGCATGCTCGGCACCACAATCACCGAATAGACCATCGCCAGGAAGGTCGTCAGACCGGCCACCACCTCTTGGCGTACATTGCTGCCACGCTCTGAGATCTTAAAATATTTATCAAGCCCGCCTTTTGGTTTAACGGCGTTATTTGCTTGAGAACTCGACATGCTGCTTTCCCCTGTGATTTATCGCAAAAGCGGTCATCCGTTCACACGCGGTTACGACGAAATCGTTTCCGTCACGTTTGCTGACTTATCCTTCTCCAACGCGGCAAATTGGAGCCACGTAAAAGGCAAACGATTAACCTTGGTCGCGTGATACGGGTGAATTTATGTTGTTCTATACCCTAAATAATTCGCGTTGCATTATGGCAGCAAGAGAACGCCCCGCGCTCGGCTGGCTTGAACCAGTCATTCGGGTAAGTGAACATCGCCAACAAAGATGCAGCTTAAAATATGACGGGTATCGTCGAAGCAAACGATTATCCAGCCATCTATGTCGCCAGATCAACTAAAGATCGCGACAAACTAGAGAGAAAGCTGCCCGAACGCCCCATGGTTCAAATGCGATCGCTGCCACACAATTCATCAGCGGGAGCGGCTAAAACTGCGATTATTGCTGCGACGCCATCGCCTGTTGATCCATATACATCAGTTCCCAGATGTGACCATCCAAATCCTGAAAACCGTGGCCGTACATAAAACCGTAATCCTGCGGCTGTTGATAAGTATTACCACCGGCCGCTATCGCTTTACGCACCAGCTCGTCCACCGCTGCGCGGCTGGGCTGTGACAGGCATAACAGCACTTCCGTGGCCGTGTTGACATCGCTAATCGGGTTAGGGGTAAACATTTGGAATTTATCGTGGGTTAATAACATCACGTAAATGCTGTCACTCACCACCATGCAAGCCGCGCTGTCGTCGGTAAACTGCTGATTAAACGTGAAGCCAAGTTGACCAAAAAATGTCATGGAAGCCGGCAGATTGCTGACCGGCAGATTAACAAAGATTTGCGTCGTCATAGATCTTCTCCGATGCAGCCTAATCCATCGAGTATAGTTGAGTGATTAATTCAGTAGATCGTATGGCCCCCCCTGCTCCAACGCCCGTTGATAAGCCGGCCGCGTTTGTATACGCCGTAAAAAACCACTCAATTTCGGGTAACCATCCAGCCCATTGCGTGCCGCCATCGCCTCAATGGGAAAACTCATTTGAATATCCGCTGCGCTGAAGTCGTTGCCAACAAACCAGGTATTCGTCGCCAGATGCTGCTCCAGATAATCCCGATGTGTCGCGATCTGTTTATCCAGATATTTTCGTTGTACGCCTTTACCAATCGCACCGGCGATCGGGCGCATTAGCCACGGCATTGGCGGATGGCCAAGCCGCCCAAAAACCAACTTCATCACCATCAACGGCATCAGCGAGCCTTCAGCATAATGTAACCAATAACGATACTGCTGACGGGCATGGTAATCCGTCGGTATAAACTGCCCTTGCGCATCGTAGGCTTCCTGTAAATAGTCAATGATCGCGCCAGATTCTGCCAGCGTCAGATCGCCATCAACAATCACCGGCGACTTGCCCAACGGGTGAATGTGCTTCAATTCCGCAGGCGCCAGCATTGTGACGCTATCACGCTGATAGCGTTGTACCTGATAAGGCACCGCCAACTCCTCCAAAAACCACAGAATACGCTGTGAACGTGAATTATTCAGATGATGGACAATGATCACTGTGACTCCTCAATCCGTTGCCATACCAACTCCCCAATTTGCACACTATTGCCAATTTGCAATGGTGCCGTGCGCAACGTGAGTTTATCGTCGGTAAAGTTGTAAAAGCGAATTTGTCGGCTGCCGATCCAGTTTGGAAAGGAACACCCTTCGACGAGATGGATAATACGCTGATCCGGTTCATCAATCTGATAACGGCCGTAATAGCAGATCATATTGACGAACGCCGCTCGCAACTCTTTATCACTGCCTTGCGTCATGTCGTCCGAGACAAACTTCGGCCGCACCGCGCTGTACAGCTGCGCCGCCATATTGCCATTGGCATCGTAGTTAATACGCCCTTGGACTTGCGCGCCAAGTGGATAATTGACCGTGCCATCCTCACCTTTAAATACCGAAGACACCAAGGACCAATTGCCAATAAAAGCGTTCATCGTCATTGCCCTTTTCTTTCCGTTCACCTTGTTTAAAGGTAGTGTCGATTCGATACCTCTGCCAGCGTAGCCAAGCGCAAGCTGGCGATCGCCTTTTTCGGCTAATCGCAGGGGTTGATATGCAGGATACTGAGCCCATTGATTTACCACTGTTCACAACGATGGAGAGCAAACATGACAACATCTCAAGCCTTACAAGGAAAAGTCGCATTCATTCAAGGCGGTTCGCGCGGGATTGGCGCGGCCATCGCGAAACGCTTAGCGCGTGAAGGTGCAGCAGTCGCCTTCACTTACGTCGCGTCGGCAGATAAAGCCGAATCCGTGGTCAGCGCCATTCGCGCCAACGGAGGTAAAGCGCTGGCTCTGTGCGCTGACAGCGCCGATGCCGCAGCGCTGCAACAGGCAATTCGACAGGCCGTTAACCATTTCGGCAAACTGGATATTTTGGTCAACAACGCAGGAGTTCTAGCGATGGGGCAACTTGATGAACTGCCGCTGGAAGCGCTGGATCAAACCTTGTCGATTAACGTGCGCAGTGTATTTGTCGCGAGCCAAGAAGCCGCGCGCCATATGAATGATAACGGCCGCATTATCAATATCGGCAGTACCAATGCAGAGCGAATGCCGTTAGCGGGCGGCTCCCTCTATGCCATGAGCAAATCGGCGCTGGTGGGCTTGACCAAAGGCATGGCGCGCGACCTCGGGCCGCGCGGTATCACAGTCAACAACGTACAACCCGGACCGGTCGATACCGACATGAACCCTGAGAGCGGCGAGTTCGCTGAACAGTTAAAAGGCATGATGGCAATTGGCCGCTACGGTAAAGACGCAGAGATCGCCAGCTTTGTTGCTTATTTGGCCGGCCCAGAAGCGGGGTATATTACCGGCGCCAGCCTAACCGTTGACGGTGGTTTCTCTGCATAGCGGCGCAAATACCACGCGATTTATCCCTTGGGATAACGTATCGAGCCCGTTAAAAAAATAGCAATGCCGTTGAGGCAGATAACCATGCTCACGTCATTAATCTGGGCGACGATTGGAATGGTAATGTTCTGAGCTCACCTTGCAGCTAAAAGCCACCTGATGTCAGGTGGCTTTTCACGTTAACTTATCGAGCAAGTCGCTTAATAATCAACGCCGTTTTCAGCAATATCCATCGCGAAATAGGAGAGGATAATGTCCGCACCGGCACGCTTGATCGCGCCCAACGATTCCCGCACCACTTTACGCTCATCAATGGCACCCGCCTGAGCGGCAAACTTGATCATCGCGTATTCACCGCTGACCTGATAGGCAGCCAATGGTAAACGAGACGCCGCACGAATGTCGCTAATCACATCCAGATACGCGCCTGCCGGTTTGACCATCAGCGCATCGGCACCTTCCTGCTCGTCCATCAATGATTCACGAATCGCCTCACGGCGGTTCATCGGGTTCATTTGGTAGTTTTTGCGGTTCCCTTGCAACACACTCCCCCCCGCTTCACGGAAAGGCCCATACAGTGATGAAGCAAATTTAGTGGAATACGCCATGATCGACGTCTCGATAAAACCAGCGGCATCCAGCGCGCTTCGGATGGCCTGAACCTGACCGTCCATTGCCGACGAAGGAGCAATAAAATCAGCCCCTGCGGCAGCGGCGACCACCGCTTGTTTGCCAAGGTTGATCAACGTGGCATCATTATCAACGCCATGATCGTGCAGCACACCGCAATGCCCGTGTGAAGTATATTCGCAGAAACAGGTATCAGACATGACGATCATTTCAGGTACGGTGTCTTTACAGATGCGTGCCATCCGCGCCACCAGCCCGTCTTCTTTCCAAGTATCGCTCCCGGTCGCATCCATATGGTGAGAAATGCCAAACGTCATCACCGACCGAATACCGGCTTTCGCGTAGCGTTCAATTTCATAGGCCAACTTTGACTCAGGAATACGCAGCACGCCCGGCATCGTTTCGATCACCGCATATTCATCTACCTCTTCTTCAACAAAGATCGGCAGCACCAGATCGTCAACGCTGAATTCGGTTTCTTGAAATAACGTGCGTAACGATTCGGATTTCCGGAGACGGCGTGGACGAACCTGAGGGAAGTGACTTGACATGGGAACTCCTAAAAATTAGCCAGCCTGCTGGATGCACAACGAAAAGAACGGATAGCGCGATAATCACGTGGCTAAAACCGGTGTCTGTCTTTTCGTCAGAGAAGGCGTTTGCCTGATTGACTGGCGCTGGGTGTAACGTGTTTATAGCTTATCACGCCAACGTATTTTTTATACCTTTGTGCTTTCACCGCCACGGTACGTATCCGTTGCACTACGCCGAAACCGGCTTTCGCCACGGCGCAACATATCATGATGTTAATCAACCTGGCATCAGGCGGCTGGATCGTGATCAGCAACAAAAAAACCTGCCGTGGCAGGGCTTCAGGGTTCTTAATGAACAACCGAAGCGGATCGGTTCGGCTCATCTGGCAACGCTCGTGAGGCATGAAATCCTTTCAACTTAGTCAGTTAGAAAAGATCGGAGACTTTCCGTACATTATTCCGTGAAACATTCGCGAGCGCAGCACTGCAATCATTACGTTTATCTTTGCACTGCCACTGATAGCCCGCTGTGAGCGAGGAGCGGACGTAAGCCTTACACGAATATAATAAGCTTGGCGCAAGATCTTAAAAAGAGTGTTTTTAGATACATTCAGAGGTAATTTCGTCATCAGCTGACTTCCCGCCAGTTCGGCAAGCTAGTCGATGAGATCCTAGACTATCGTGATGGGCTATTACTGATTCTGGTCCCACTGACACTGATGAAGCATTACCTTGACGAATACCCGGTTCCATATCTTATGATCCAAAATTACTTTTCCACGTACCCAGAAAATTTATGTCTGCGTATGACCATATCTGAATAGACTGAGGACATCATTATGATTCAAAAAAGAATAGTACTTTGCCTGTCTTTAGCATCCTTCCTCAGTACTCCTGCTTGGGCAATTAATAAAGAGTACCGGCAAAAACTGGAGCAATCCGGCTGTACGCAAGTGTCCGAAGCCCAGGGGTGTGATATCAATAAAACAAAGGCAGAAAACACTAAGGCTGGATTCGTCAATAACGATAGCAGCAATGCCTCTACTGCAAGCCCTTATACCGGTCAATGGCAGGCAGTGAGCGATAGTGGGGCTACCGTGGCCAATATCAGTATTGACGCTTATGATAAAGTGACGATTAATGGTAAGAGCATTAAGGCTAAGAAACTGGATGGCGGCCTTCAGTTTAAACAGGGTAAGATTATTTACACCATTCAGGGTGACCGACGCCTAGAAGGCGAAGATGTCTGGCGGGATACAGATGCCGACACACAAGGAAAAATCCTCAAAAAGTAAACCTGTAAGCGAGGGAAAACAGCATGTATTCCCTCGCTATTTTCAGTCAGTCGTCGACATTATCACTGTCTATTTTTGTTCTGTCCCTGTTTTCTTCGGTTAAGAACCGGCAACTCAATTTAACGCCCGCTCCTGGCACAAAGTAGCCTTAAATGGCTATGAGCATGCCATGCAACAATGCTTTCCATTCCTTCAGCGTAATTGATATCCCAAAAGCACCCAGTCAAATTTTTCCTTTCCAAAAATAAAGAAAGCCCCGAATAGCGGGGCTTCAGAAGCGATTATTGACATAAAGCTCTATGGTATTTTTAGAACGGAATGTCGTCGTCGAAATCCATTGGGGGTTCGTTATTGCTGGCTGCGGGTGCCGTATTCTGCGCCGGACGCGCCTGCTGGCCGCCGCTGAACTGGTTAGCGCCCTGCTGTGGCTGCTGAGGTTGACCCCAGTTGCCTTGGCCGCCGGAAGCCTGACCACCACCCGCCGGTGCGCCACCGCCTTGACGGCCACCCAGCATTTGCATGGTGCCACCGACGTTGACCACCACTTCGGTGGTGTACTTTTCTACGCCAGCCTGATCGGTCCATTTACGGGTCTGCAATGCACCTTCGATGTAAACCTGGGAACCTTTACGCAGGTATTCGCCCGCCACTTCCGCCAGCTTGCCAAACAGCACAACGCGGTGCCACTCGGTTTTCTCTTTCTGCTCGCCTGTCGCCTTATCGCGCCAGCTTTCGGAGGTAGCCAGGGTAATGTTGGCAACCGCGCCACCATTCGGCATGTAACGGACTTCTGGGTCTTGGCCCAAATTCCCGACCAGAATTACTTTATTTACGCCTCTGCTGGCCATGAGCTCTCTCCTGATGAATGACTTTTACACAGTATAAACGAGTAAGTTTATCATGCTAAGGCCGAAACCACACCCGCGATGATTACTGCGTATTGTATTCCAGAAATGTCTCCGCGTTCGACTTTGTTGCATTGGTATACTGGATATTCATTCAGGTTTACTTGTGTCATAATTATGCGTTTCGTACTGGCCGTGCCGGTTTTTTGCTCGCTTGATCATGAAATCGCCCGTAAAAAACGCAGACAAGCACGGTGTATCATCTAAACGGGAAGTGTAAATGGACAATATCGAAGTTCGTGGTGCTCGAACCCATAATCTCAAAAACATCAACCTGATTATCCCGCGCGACAAACTGATTGTTGTCACCGGATTATCCGGTTCAGGCAAGTCCTCACTGGCCTTTGATACACTGTATGCCGAAGGGCAACGTCGCTACGTCGAATCGCTCTCCGCTTACGCTCGCCAGTTCCTTTCGCTGATGGAAAAGCCGGACGTTGACCATATTGAAGGTCTGTCACCGGCGATTTCTATCGAGCAGAAATCGACTTCGCACAACCCGCGCTCCACCGTCGGCACCATCACGGAAATACATGATTACCTGCGCTTGCTGTTCGCCCGCGTTGGCGAGCCACGCTGCCCAGAACATCACGTGCCACTGGCGGCACAAACCGTCAGTCAGATGGTCGATAACGTGCTCAATCAGCCGGAAGGCAAGCGTCTTATGCTGCTGGCTCCGGTGATCAAAGATCGCAAAGGTGAGCACATTAAAACGCTGGAAAACCTGGCAACCCAGGGCTACATCCGGGCGCGCATCGACGGCGAAGTGTGCGATCTTTCCGATCCCCCCAAGTTGGAGCTGCAAAAGAAACATACCATCGAAGTGGTGGTCGATCGCTTTAAGGTGCGCGATGATTTGGCTCAACGCCTGGCGGAGTCGTTCGAAACGGCGTTAGAGCTTTCCGGCGGCACCGCGGTAGTGGCTGATATGGATGACGAAAAAGCCGAGGAGCTGTTGTTTTCAGCCAACTTCGCGTGTCCCCTCTGTGGCTATAGTATGCGTGAGCTTGAGCCGCGTCTGTTTTCCTTTAACAACCCGGCCGGTGCCTGCCCGACCTGCGACGGTTTGGGCGTTCAACAGTTCTTCGATCCCGATCGCGTAGTGCAAAATCCCGAACTGTCACTGGCGGGTGGCGCGATCCGGGGTTGGGATCGCCGTAACTTCTATTACTTCCAAATGCTGCGCTCGCTGGCAGAGCATTATCAATTCGATGTGGAAGCGCCGTTTAATACCCTGAGCCCCGAGGTGAAAAAGGCAGTGTTGAGCGGATCAGGCAAAGAATCGATCGAATTCAAATACATTAACGATCGCGGTGATACCACCGTTCGCCGCCATCCGTTCGAAGGCGTGCTGCACAACATGGAACGCCGCTATAAAGAAACTGAATCGAGCGCGGTACGTGAAGAACTGGCGAAATTCATCAGCAATCGACCTTGCGCGTCCTGTCACGGTACCCGCCTGCGTGAAGAATCACGTAATGTGTTCGTAGAAGACACCACACTGCCGGAAATTTCCGATCTGAGCATCGGCCATGCGATGGACTTCTTCCAAAACATCAAGCTCAGCGGCCAGCGCGCCAAAATTGCTGAAAAAGTGTTGAAAGAAATCGGCGATCGCCTGAAGTTCTTGGTCAACGTCGGGCTGAATTATCTGTCGCTGTCGCGTTCGGCGGACACCCTTTCCGGCGGTGAAGCACAGCGTATCCGCCTGGCGAGCCAGATTGGTGCGGGGCTGGTTGGCGTGATGTATGTACTGGATGAGCCATCGATCGGTTTGCATCAGCGTGACAACGAACGCCTGTTAGAAACGCTGATCCACCTGCGTAACCTCGGTAATACCGTGATCGTAGTTGAACACGATGAAGACGCAATCCGTGCTGCCGACCATGTCATCGACATCGGTCCCGGTGCCGGCGTGCACGGCGGCCAAGTGGTGGCAGAAGGCACCGTCGATGACATCATGGCGCAACCGGCGTCGCTCACCGGCCAATTCCTCAGCGGCAAACGCGAAATTTCCATTCCAACAGCGCGCGTTCCGGCCGATCCCAACAAAGTGTTGAAGATAAGCGGCGCACGCGGCAACAACCTGAAAGACGTTACGCTGACGTTGCCGGTGGGGTTATTCACCTGTATTACCGGTGTGTCCGGCTCCGGGAAATCGACGTTGATTAACGATACGTTGTTCCCGATTGCTCAGCACCAGTTGAACGGCGCAACGCTGGCTGAACCCGCGCCTTACCGTGAAGTCAACGGTCTCGAGCACTTCGATAAAGTCATCGATATCGATCAAAGCCCGATTGGCCGTACGCCGCGTTCCAACCCCGCGACTTATACTGGTATCTTTACCCCGGTACGCGAACTGTTCGCTGGCGTACCGGAATCGCGTACTCGCGGCTACACGCCAGGGCGCTTCAGCTTCAACGTGAAAGGCGGCCGCTGCGAAGCCTGCCAGGGCGATGGGGTGATCAAAGTCGAAATGCACTTCCTGCCAGATATTTACGTACCGTGTGACCAGTGCAAGGGCAAACGCTATAACCGTGAAACGCTGGAGATTAAGTACAAAGGCAAAAGCATTCACGAGGTGCTGGAGATGACCATCGAGGAAGCACGTGACTTCTTCGACGCGGTGCCCGCGCTAGCACGCAAGCTGCAAACCCTGATGGACGTGGGCTTGTCCTATATTCGTCTTGGCCAGTCGGCGACCACCTTGTCCGGCGGTGAGGCACAGCGGGTGAAACTGGCGCGCGAATTGTCGAAGCGTGGAACCGGCCAAACGCTGTATATTCTCGATGAGCCGACCACCGGCCTGCACTTCGCTGATATTCAGCAATTGCTGGCGGTTCTGCATCAGCTTCGCGATCAAGGCAACACTATCGTGGTGATTGAACACAATCTTGATGTAATTAAAACCGCAGATTGGATTGTTGATCTCGGGCCGGAAGGCGGTAGCGGCGGCGGTGAAATACTGGTCTCAGGCACACCGGAAACCGTGGCTAACTGTGAGGCATCCCATACTGCACGGTTCCTGAAACCCATGTTAGCAGCAAAATAGGCAATGCCCGTGCCATGCCCTACCGGTTTCTACAACCGTTGGGCATGGCATTCTGATTGCTGCCGATTAAAGCAGCGCAATACCCTGTTGGATGAGCCTTGCAGGTTAACGTTAAAAGAGGAAAAGTATGTTTGTCGCGCTGTCAGATAACACGCACAGACAGGTTAATTTATTTTTCGGCGGGTTATTGATGGCCTATTGAATATTTATTATCAACCAAGGTAAATATTTCCAGCCTTATTATCGCAACATCTCTTTCTACCGAATAAAAAACAAGAAAATTACGCTCGGTGACCGCGTGAACGGCCACCTTTAAATAAAGGTTGTGACAGAAAACTTCACCCCGATGTTAAAATAAACTGACGGATTTTATTTCCACATCGCCTGTGCCTGTTTTAGCTCAAACTCTGCTTCCGCCAGTTTCCGCTGTTCTTTCGCAATTTTACTCGGTTTGCCTTTCATCTGCGCTTTGTGCAGTTTCTCCTGCCGCTTTAACACTTTACGTTGTTTTTTTGCGATAAACGCTTGGTGATTAAAATCACCAGCGGACTGACCGCTGGGCACATAATCATATCGGTTGTAGCCCGATTGATAACCGCCATAACAATATCTTTGGACATTGGCCAAGGCACGATTAAGCCCTTCAATGCGATAAACGTTACCGTAACGGGTCGCATAGTCGAGCTGGGTTCGGATTTTTTGCTCTTTTATTGCACAGTTTGGCGATGCCAATGACAACGAGGAACAAACCAGCAACGGCAAAGCCAAAAATAGCGAGTGGTGTAATTTCATAGCAATGTCTCCTTTTAGTGGAATTCTCCACGGTTCCCTTTTTTCTTTACCTATCTCGTCACATTCAAAATTACATGCAAGACTGTGTTAAAGAATGTATAACGTATTTTTCCGCAACCCACGTTATTTAGACTATAAACATGACTTATTAGAGCAACAATTATAAAACTTTCAATAGGAGCAATCTCAATAAAAAACACTAAAAACACCGCCCTATTTTTCGATTTCAAATTATCACAGATTAATAAGCCGGAAGTACATCAGAGGAAAGAGTAAAAAATGCATGACAGCGCTATTTTTAGCCGCTCTCAATTACGGCTAAAACGCGATAAACCTGCAATATAACATGAGCCAATGGGCGACGTTTTCACCGCTCCGCGCATTGCTATCGCCTGATGCCGACAGCATATCTCCGCATGAGGGGTAAGATGTTTTTCCCCCGACCAGAGCTTTCTACCGTTCAACGGGCACGCCGATGGTGCCAACCGAGAGAATAGGTAAAAACTAGACGCGTAGCGCCTGACGCACCTGCTCCGGCAACCCTTCTAGGGCGAGCTTATAGGAGCCATCGATCAACGTATAAAACTGGGAGTTCGGCAGTGCGCCGTCCAGAAATACCGCATTCCAATGCGCTTTATTCAGATGCTCACACGGTACAATTTCAGGATGCTGCTCACGCAGGCTTTCGGCCTGTTCAGGGCTGGATTTAATCGCTAGCGCTGGCCGCCCATTGATCTCCAACACCATCGCAAACATCATCTCGCCCACTTTAACTTGGCTAGCCTTCCATGGGTTCTCTTCGCTCTGTTCCGCGCCCGGCTTACCCATACAATAATCTAATAACTCTGACTGATTCATAGGGTTACTCCCCTTGTAAAGTCGCGACAATACGGCGCGCGCCGCCGTGGATGCGGTGCTCTCCCAACCAAATCCCCTGCCACGTCCCCAGCATCAACCGCCCATGGCTAATCGGTAGCGTCAATGACACCCCCAGCGACGACGATTTGATATGGGCAGGCATGTCATCCGCCCCTTCGTAATCATGCTGATAGGCCGCGTTTTCTGGCACTTGACGCAAGAAATGCTGTTCCATATCCGATCGCACCGTGGGATCGCAGTTCTCGTTAAGCGTCAGCGAGGCGGAAGTATGCTGCAACAGCAGATGCAACAGACCGACTTGCAGACGATGTAAGTGGGTTAACCGATCGGTAATTTCCTCAGTGACCAGATGAAAACCACGCGCTTTGGCGCTGAGGATAAGCGTTTGCTGATGCCACATAGGTGAGCGCCCCCCATTGAGTATATTCTTTATCCGGTTTACAGCAACGTTGCTGACAAACCGGCAACAAAAAGGGGCGATATCGCTATCGCCCCCTGCAAGCTGAACGTCATTTACCCTAACAGTATTTACTGCACCGCCGCAAACGCCTCGGCAACCTGATGCACATTGTTATGGTTCAAACCCGCCACGCACATGCGGCCACTGTGGATCAAATACACGCCAAACTCTTCGCGCAGACGATCAACCTGCGCCGCGCTGAAACCGGTATAGCTAAACATGCCACGCTGTTCGAGTAGGTAATCGAAATTACGCTGCGGCAACGCGCTTTTCAACGCCGTTACCAATGTCTGACGCATGTCGAGAATGCGGCTGCGCATCGATTCAACTTCATCCAGCCACTGCTGCTTCAATTGCGCATCATTCAGCACTTTCGCCACGACTTGCGCACCGAAATTGGGTGGGCTGGAGTAGTTACGGCGCACCGTCGCTTTTAATTGGCCCAATACCCGCTCCGCGGCGTCACTGCTTTCACATACCACGGAAAGCCCGCCCACCCGCTCACCATACAGTGAAAAGATTTTCGAAAACGAGTTACTGACCAGGCATGGCAATCCCGCAGCGGCGATAGCACGTATCGCGTAAGCATCTTGCTCCATACCGGCGCCAAAGCCCTGATAAGCGATGTCGAGGAAGGCAATCAGCTCGCGTTCGGCGATGACCTTTACCACCTCATCCCACTGCGCAGGCGTCAGATCGGAACCCGTTGGGTTATGGCAACACGGATGCAGCAGCACAATACTTTTCGCCGGCATCTGTTCTAGCGTGCTGAGCATTGCCGCGAACTGCACACCCAGGCTCTCGCCGTCGAAGTAGGGATAGGTATTCACCTTAAAACCCGCACCGCTGAAGATAGCAATATGGTTTTCCCAAGTTGGATCGCTCACCCAAACTTGGGAGTCGGGGAAGTAATAGCGCAAGAAATCCGCCCCGACTTTTAACGCCCCGGAGCCACCGACGGTTTGTACCGTTGCGATACGCCCCTGCTGCAACATCGGGTGTTCTGCCCCGAACAACAATTGCTGAATAGCGCTACGATACGGTTGCAGCCCTTCCATCGGCAGATAGACCGATGCGCTCTGTTCCACGCTGTTCAACTGTGCTTCTGCGGCAGCAACGGCTTGCAACTGCGGAATAATGCCCTGTTCGTTGTAGTAAAGACCAATGCTCAGGTTAACTTTGTGCGCTCGCGGATCTTTTTTGAAGGTTTCCATCAGCGATAAGATCGGGTCACCAGCATAAGCATCAACATGTTGGAACACTGGGGGTTCTCCTTGATTTTATTATTCGGCTACAGATAAGCCTAACCTACCAAATATATACCCTTCATACTTCAAGTTGCTTGGGTGTTGGCTGCCTTTCTTCACCTTGGTCACATAGTTGGCTATGCTCCCAAGGACTCAGTCAGTTGCCGCCTACAAGCAACTCGAATTATCTTAGGTATAGACGCAATCGACGGTGACATTCCCGCCTCACGCGTGGCGATGCTCACCCTGACTAACGTGGCAACTTTTCTTAACGACTAACCGGTAATAAGCCATTTTCCTTGATGCGATTAAGCACCACCGCGGTTTTGATGTGTGACACGCTGTTATGGCTGGACAGCGTCTGGCTGATGAAATCGCTAAGCGCAGGCAAATCGGCCACGGCCACCTTCAACAGATAATCCGCATCACCAGTGGTTTTATACGCATCGATTACCGCATCAATCTCCTCCAGCATGCGATGGAAGCTATCAATATTTTGCTGGGCGTGAGACACCAAGCTGACCTCAATCAACCCCACCAAGCCCAGCCCGACGGCTTCCGGTGCTAGCCGCGCATGATAACCACGAATCAACTGTGCCTGTTCCAGACTAATGCGTCGTCGCGAACACTGCGAGGCAGAAAGCCCCACCAAATCGCTCAACTCCTGGTTGGTCAAACGACCATTGGCTTGTAACAGCGTCAAGATTTTCATATCAAAATCGTCAATATTGTACATAGCCACCTGTAAACTGTGTTAAGAAATGTTGACGCTACAGACTATCAGTTTTTTTACCGTTGTTACCCTCTCTGATACGCGAATGCAATATACCCGTCACACTTCAAGTTGCATGTGTGTTGGCTGCGCTCGTTCACCCGAATCACTTACCCGTGTAAGCTCATCGGGATTCACTTCCTTGCCGCCTTCCTGCAACGCGAATTATTTAGGGTATATATGCCGTAGCAAAACGGGATCTCACGGTTTTCGATGGCATAAAAAGCGGGTATTTTAGCGAAATCACCCATAATAAGCGGCTAAAAGTAGCGCATAAAACCACTTACTCAACCAAGGGACATGATGAAGAAATTACTGCCTCTCACACTGCTTTTCGCCACAGGTTACGCCAGCGCACAGTCACATCTTGATAAAGTGATTCAGCAGAAACAGTTGGATGTCTGTACCACTGGGGATTACCAGCCTTACACCTTTTTAAAACAAGACGGCAGCTACGAAGGGATTGATATCGCCATGGCGCAGTCGTTGGCAAAAAGCCTCGGGGCAGAGATCAAATGGGTAAAAACCAGTTGGAAAATGCTGATGCAAGATTTCAACGCCGGTAAATGCGACATCGCCATGGGCGGTATTTCCGTGACGCTGGAGCGGCAAAAACAGGCATTCTTCGCCGAAAGACTGGATACCGATGGAAAAATTCCGCTGGTACGCTGCACCGACGTCAAAAAATATCGCACTATCGCACAGATTAACAAACCCTCGGTACGGGTGATTGAACCGGCGGGTGGCACCAATGAAGCCTTTGTGCGCGCCCATCTGCCCAAAGCCAAACTGACGTTGTCGCACGACAATATGGCGATTTTCCAACAGTTGGTGGACCGTAAGGCCGACGTGATGATTACCGATGCTTCCGAAGCACTGTATCAGCAAAAACGCTATCCGAAACTGTGCGCGGTCAACCCGCAAAAGCCAATGCAATATGGCGAGAAAGCCTACATGCTGCCGCGTGATGATTTGAGCTGGAAGTTATATGTCGATCAGTGGCTACATTTGACGAAAGCCAGCGGGGAATACCAGCAGATTATCGATCGCTGGTTGGCGGTGAAGAAATAACCCCATTGAGCGCCCCTCACGCGCAAGCAACCAGCGAGGGGCCGCATCACGGCAACGCTACTCGCCGATATATTCCATCGCCACACGCTGAGTCAGCTTGGTGATCAGCTCATAGGCACTGATGCCGGTCACGCTGGCAATACGTTCTACCGGCAGTGGCGCGCCCCACAGCACCACTTCGTCACCCACCTGATCCCGCGCATCCGGGCCCAGATCGATCGAAATCATATCCATCGAAACCCGACCGACAATGGGTACTTCGCGGCCGTTAAGCCATACCGGGGTGCCCGTTGGTGCGCTGCGTGGATAACCGTCACCATACCCCACGGCCACCACCCCCAGCCGCGTATCACGCTCGCTCACCCAGGTGCCGCCGTAGCCTACCGCTTCCCCCGCCTTATGCTCGCGCACCGCAATCAGGCAGGATGTGAGCGTCATCGCCGGTTGCAGATCGAACTGCTCGCCTCCGCGTTCTTCGATTGGCGAAACGCCATACAGAATAATGCCCGGCCTAACCCATTCATTGTGGGCGTCCGGCCACAGCAACGTACCGCCCGATGCTGCGATTGAGCGCTGTCCCGGTTTACCCCGGGCAAACTGCTCAAAGCAGGCGATTTGTTTCAGCGTAGTGTCCGAACTTGGTTCATCCGCACGGCTAAAATGGCTCATGATATTCACCGGCGGTGCCACATTGCGGCACGCACACAGGCGCTGGTAAAACGCCTCGGCCTGTTCGGGCCGTACGCCTAAACGATGCATGCCGGTGTCAATCTTCATCCACACTTGCACCGGTCGCGGCAATTCTGCCTGCTCCAGCGCCTCGAGCTGTTCGATGCTGTGTACCGCCGTTTCGATGTTGTTAGCCACCAAAATCGGCAGATCTTCGGCAGAGAAGAAGCCCTCCAGCAGTAAAATGGGCTTCACGATGCCGCCGGAGCGCAGCATCAATGCTTCGCCAATCCGCGCGACGCCGTAACAGTCCGCGTCTTGCAGAGTGTGAGCCGTTTCCAGCAGGCCATGCCCATAGGCATTTGCTTTGACTACCGCGATCAGGCGGCTTTGTGGCGCCTGACGGCGTACCTGTTGCAGGTTGTGTCGCAGAGCGCGGCGGTCGATTACAGCGGTTGCCGCTTTCATTCCAGTTCCTTAATAAGGCTCAGGCCAAGACGCGTCATTATTACAGGCAGCGCAGGCGCGGAAGAAGTACCACAACCGAACCGGAGGCTAAGCACTGCCCCGCCGCAAATGACAGAGAAAGAGTCTGTTGTTAAGCCAGGTTATTCATCATCATATTGTGGGCCCGCGTAATTATCGAAACGCGACCACTGACCATTGAAGGTTAAACGCACGGTGCCGATCGGGCCATTACGCTGCTTACCGAGAATAATTTCCGCCACCCCTTTCATGTCGCTGTTTTCGTGATAGACCTCATCACGGTAAATAAACATGATCAAGTCGGCATCCTGCTCGATCGAGCCCGATTCACGTAAGTCGGAGTTAACCGGGCGTTTGTCTGCACGTTGTTCCAATGAGCGGTTCAACTGCGACAGCGCCACCACCGGCACTTGCAACTCTTTCGCCAACGCCTTGAGCGAGCGAGAAATTTCGGCAATTTCCAGCGTACGGTTATCGGATAAAGAAGGTACGCGCATCAATTGCAGATAGTCGATCATAATCAGGCTTAGGCCGTTATGCTCGCGGAAAATACGCCGCGCGCGCGAACGGACTTCGGTTGGCGTCAGACCCGAAGAATCATCGATGTACATGTTGCGTTTTTCGAGCAGGATGCCCATGGTGCTGGAGATCCGCGCCCAATCTTCATCATCCAACTGGCCGGTTCGAATGCGCGTCTGATCCACCCGCGATAGCGAAGCCAGCATACGCATCATGATCTGTTCGCCTGGCATCTCAAGGCTGAAGATCAACACCGGTTTTTCTTGCAGCATCGCGGCGTTTTCGCACAGGTTCATGGCGAAGGTGGTTTTACCCATCGACGGACGTGCCGCAACAATGATCAGATCCGATTTTTGCAGACCCGCCGTCTTCTTATTCAGATCCTGATAGCCGGTATCGACACCGGTTACACCGTCGTGCGGCGTCTGATACAGCGATTCGATCCGTGAAACGGTCGCTTCCAGGATCTGATCGATGCTCTTCGGCCCTTCGTCTTTATTGGCGCGGTTTTCAGCGATTTGGAAAACGCGCGATTCCGCCAGATCGAGAAGATCTTCACTGCTGCGCCCTTGCGGATC
Organism: Serratia sp. NPDC078593; assembly: GCF_050268245.1. Classification (NCBI taxonomy): domain Bacteria; kingdom Pseudomonadati; phylum Pseudomonadota; class Gammaproteobacteria; order Enterobacterales; family Yersiniaceae; genus Serratia; species Serratia sp. NPDC078593. The sequence goes on from NZ_JBNNGK010000017.1 coordinate 78,149, forward strand.
ATAACCGGCATCGGCGATCTCATTGGCCACGGAGATCATTTCGCGCACTACCGCACGCTCACGTACGATGTCAGCATAAGCCCCGATATTCGCGGCGCTCGGTGTATTCTTCGACAGTTCGGCCAGATAGGCAAAACCGCCGACGGAGTCCAACTCCCCTTTCTGCTCCAATGATTCAGACAGCGTGATCAGGTCGATCGGCTTGCTCATCTCCAGCAGGCGCTGCATCTCAGTAAAGATCAGGCGGTGCGGGCGACTAAAGAAGTCATTGGCAACCACGCGTTCTGCGACGTTGTCCCAACGCTCGTTATCCAGCATTAAACCGCCCAACACGGACTGCTCCGCCTCCAGCGAATGCGGCGGCATTTTCAGCCCTTCCATCTGGCGGTCGCGCGGTGCCTGAGCGTCGTTAGATTTGTTGGTGGGTTTCTTTCCTGCCATAGTGGGGATGCAATACCTGTTATAAAGTGACGACGCGTCAGTATACATAATGATAAATACCCATGTCCTAAAATTAGAACACGCGCGCAACCGCGAAAACGAGGAGAACTCATGGCCAAACGCATTCAATTTTCCACAACCGGTGGGCCCGAAGTACTGCAGTACGTTGATTTTACCCCGGCCGATCCGGCTGCCGATGAGGTTCAGGTAGAAAACAAGGCCATCGGCATCAATTACATCGATACCTATATCCGCAGTGGCTTGTATGCCCCTCCGTCAATGCCAAGCGGGTTGGGTACGGAAGCGGCCGGTGTCGTGACCAAAGTGGGGGCGAACGTGAGCGCCGTGAAACCCGGCGATCGCGTGGTCTACGCCCAATCGGCGCTGGGCGCCTACAGCGACGTTCATAACGTGCCGGTGGAAAATATCGCGCTGCTGCCAGCAAACCTCAGCTTCGAACAGGGTGCGGCATCGTTTCTTAAAGGCCTGACGGTGCATTATCTGCTGCGTCAAACCTATGACGTGCAGCCCGGCGAAATCTTCCTGTTCCATGCTGCCGCAGGCGGCGTTGGCTTGATCGCTTGCCAGTGGGCAAAAGCGCTCGGTGCCAAGCTCATCGGCACCGTCGGCTCCGATGAAAAAGCAGAACTGGCGCAACAGGCAGGTGCTTGGGCAACCATCAATTATCAAAAAGAGAATATTGCACAACGCGTGGCGGAATTGACCCACGGAGAGAAGGTCAATGTGGTGTATGACTCCGTAGGTAAAAATACCTGGCTCGATTCACTCAACTGCCTGAAGCGCCGGGGTTTGATGGTCAGTTTTGGCAATGCTTCCGGCCCGGTGACCGGTGTCGATTTGGCAATACTCAACCAAAAAGGGTCGCTGTACGTCACCCGCCCTTCGCTCAACGGCTATATCAACAATCGCGAAGCGTTACAGTACGCCAGCAATGAGTTGTTCTCCTTGATCGGCAGCGGTGCAATCAACGTTACGGTGCGGGATGAGCAAATTTTCGCGCTGGCCGATGTGCAACGTGCGCATCAAACCTTGGAAAGCCGCAAAACCAGTGGTTCTAGCCTGCTGATTCCTGGCCGTTAATCGCCACCAAAGAAAAAGGCTCCGTGAGGAGCCCTTTCTGGTACAGCGTTTTGTAGGGGTAGAGCAGAGTCCGCGCAAGACACGGGGTTGCTGGTGCAACACTATTATTTTTTGGCTGTCTTGTGCGGTGATGAAATCGTTAGCATCACTGCTTCGGCAAATATCCTAACAGCCTCGTAACATAAAAAGAATGTGAAATGTGCCGAAGTAGCATTTAAAGCCCCAAGGTGTGATCCCTGCCGCATTCAAACGCTATTCCACGGCGAACGTTTCATCTGGCGCAGCTGATTGATTCAGTAACGTCGAATCTGCGGTTTCTGCATCGAACGGTAAATCCACACCCCAACCACGGCCAAAATCAACCACGGCAGTAGCTTAAGCACCATCACAAACAGGCCGCCAAACAACATAAACACCGCCGCTACCATCAACGCTGCGAACACACCCAGTAGCGATACGCCGGTAATCATCAGCATCACGACAAAGCCAACAAAAAAGAAAATTTCTAACATGATTGCTCCTCAATAAACCGTTTCTGCCCAGTCACGGCGGACAAAACATTCTGACAGGAGACTTACAAGAAGCGTGCCAAGTTAGCAAAATTGCTAACTCACTGAAACAGAGGGGATCGCGCGCTGTAACCTGCAACGCGCTTGGTCAATTAGACTAACTCTTAGTCAATTTAATTTTGGATCACGCCATTTCGACGCGCGGCTGACGCACCAGACTCAGCGCGTGTTCCACCACGCGAACATCGGCACCCGGCTTGTGCGCATTCTCACTCAGATGACGACGCCACTGACGCGCCCCGGGAATCCCCTGGAACAAACCAAGAATATGGCGGGTGATGTGGCCCAAATAGGTGCCATTTGCCAGTTCACGCTCAATATAGGGATATAACGCCTCAATCACCGCGATGCTATCTTGCAAGGGCTGTTGAGCGCCAAACAGTTCGCGGTCAACCTGAGCCAAGATGCCAGGATTTTGGTAGGCCTCACGGCCCATCATTACGCCATCCAGATGCTGTAAATGCTGTTTCGCCTCGTCCAGCGTTTTAACGCCGCCGTTAATCGCCATAGTCAACGCAGGGAAATCACGCTTTAACTGGTAGACGCGTGGATAGTCCAGCGGGGGCACTTCACGGTTTTCTTTCGGACTGAGGCCGGAAAGCCAAGCTTTGCGCGCATGAATGATGAACATTTCACATTCGCCACGGCCAGCGACGGTGCCAATAAAATCACACAGGAACGCATAGCTGTCCTGATCGTCAATGCCGATGCGGGTTTTTACCGTCACCGGGATCGAGACAACATCGCGCATCGCCTTGATACAGTCTGCGACCAAGGTGGCTTGCCCCATCAAACAGGCGCCGAACATGCCATTTTGTACGCGATCGGATGGACAGCCTACATTGAGGTTGATCTCATCATATCCACGCTGTTCCGCCAGTTTCGCACAGTGTGCCAACGCCGCCGGGTCGCTGCCGCCAAGTTGCAACGCCACCGGGTGCTCTTCTTCACTGTACGCCAGATAATCACCTTTACCGTGAATAATCGCGCCAGTGGTCACCATTTCGGTGTACAGCAGCGTTTCTTTCGTCAGCAAGCGATGAAAATAACGGCAATGACGATCGGTCCAGTCGAGCATCGGCGCGACAGAAAAGCGGGAAGATGGATGCATAGTTAAAATCTCACTAAATTTCAGCGCCTTAGCTATATATTCCACTATAGCGAAGCAATGTAAATCGCAGTTACGATACGCAAAATATCCCAAAATGTCCCCCAAGGGACAAAATAGGGGACACGATAAGAGCGTGGGAGGCGGGATTATACATACCGCCATCGAGCGCTTCAAATTGAGTCAGCCTAGTCAGCACCAACCCCCTCACTGAAGTGCTCTCTATTCGAATGAGAGTAGCGTTGGCCAGCTCATCAATAGCCATTACTTCACCCCACTCAACATATCGAAGATAACCCGCGCAAATTGTTTGGTTTTGTTCGGGTCAGACAACAACTGCATCATCTGCTCTTGGTGCGCGGCACTACTACTTAGAATCGCATCATCAATCGCACGTGGGAAGTCGCCCAGCATGGCTTGTTCGCGGGTGTTATTGGCAATTTGGTTCATTACCGTTTCGTTTTCCGTCAGTTTGTCGCGTACCGTGAAGGCATAGTTGATCATGTCTTTGTCGGTCAGGTTGTCGGTGACAAACACCTCGTTCAGTCGCTCAATGATGTGAGAAAGAAACTCTTCTTTCTTGTCTTTTGGTTTGGCTGTACCTACATCGTTGCTTGGCTGCAACTTGTACTCAGGCGTGTTCTCTTGCAGCTGAATGTCCTGTTGACGGATCTTCGACAGACGATAGTGGCTCATGACCACATTACCAAGGTCAAGCTCATCTTCTTCAATAATCTTCTCGCGTAGCATTGGGCGCAGGTGGCGCGCATAGAGGCTAAGTTTCTCTAGCTCTTTGTCGTCGTAGTCGACAATCTGCGACATAAACTCATAAAAGCGGACAAAGCTACCTAAATCCTTCTTGAAGATTTCAAGACCGTCTTTTTCCTGCTTGCACTGTTTAAAGGTGTTCTCGGCATTAGCGATTAACACCGCATCGCCCGTTTTCTTGGTGCGCTCAAACACGTTCTTAGCATGTATGTATGCTTCTACCGCAGAGGTATAACGCTTGCGCCAACGGTCTATCGCAGGCTTGCAGATATTACTGATCGCCGCATTAGACTTGTTCTTAGTAAAGAAGGCATCAACGAACTGCTCTACCTCCGACCATAAGAAAATACCGCTAGCACGCAACTTCTCTGATAGGTCGAAAATCTTGTCAGGATCGGTGACATCCTCAAGCTCTGCCACTTGATAATAAGGCTGAAAAGCATCAAGAATGTCTTGCGGATCGTTGTAGAAGTCGAGCACGAAAGTACCGCATTCGGCTTTGCCCGGATACATACGGTTGAGGCGAGAAAGCGTCTGCACACACTCAACGCCAGCCAGTTTTTTATCTACATACATGGCGCAGAGTTTCGGTTGGTCAAAGCCCGTCTGAAATTTATTGGCCACCAGCATCACCTGATAATCATCAGTGTTAAAGGCTTTGCGCATTTCACGCCCTTTAAGGTCAGGGTTCATGTTGTGCTCGGTGAACTTCTGATCCATAAACGCCGTGCTGTCTGGGTCGGCGGCGTTAAACTCCACTTCGCCAGAAAACGCGACCATCGCACGAATCCCCGCATAGCCATGCTCAGCAACGTACTTATCAAAAGCCAGCTTGTAGCGCACCGCTTCTTTACGCGAGCTGGTGACCACCATCGCCTTAGCTTGGCCCCCCAATAAGCCCATCACATTTTTTTTGAAGTGCTCAACAATCACTTTCACTTTCTGCGAGATATTGTGGTCATGCAGGCGCACCCAGTTATTGAGTTTCAGCTTGGCTTTGCCTGAATCGACCTCTTTATCTTCCGCTTCCAGCTTCTGCTTGAGCTGATAAATCACCTTGTAGTTGGTGTAGTTCCTCAAAACATCAAGAATGAAGCCCTCTTCAATCGCCTGACGCATTGAATAGATGTGGTAAGCCACGGGCAAATTGCGTTTAGATGGCGGCATATCTGGATCTGGGCATCTACCGAACAATTGCAATGTTTTCGCTTTTGGTGTTGCTGTGAACGCATAAAAGCTGATGTTTGCACTTCCTCTGCGGGCTTCCATTGTGCTATTTAAATGGTCTTCCGTATCGACGGCCTCGTCGTTCTCGCTTTCTTCAGACATCAATACTTCTTTCATTTTTCTCGAAGTTGACTGCCCTTGAGATGAGTGCGCTTCATCGGCAATGATGGCGTAACGACGCTCTTTGAGTGACGTTGAGTTCTCGATCGCCTTTAACACATGTGGGAAGGTTTGAATGGTCACAATGATGATAGGCTGAGAGGTTTCCAGTGCCGTTGCCAACTTCTCTGATTTAGAGCCATCACCCTCTTTGCGGTTAATGCGCCCCACCACGCCATCAGCATGTTCAAACTGATAGATAGTATCTTGTAGCTGGTCATCCAGTACCGTGCGGTCAGTCACCACTATCACCGAATCAAACTGCTTGGTGCCGTTGGCATCATGCAGGGTAGATAGCTGGTGCGCTGTCCATGCAATCGAGTTCGACTTCCCCGAACCGGCACTGTGTTGGATCAGGTATTTATTGCCTGTGCCCTCTTCAATCGCCGCATTAACCAGCTTGGTTACCACATCCCACTGGTGATAACGCGGGAAGATCAGGGTTTCTTTCTTGGTTTTGCGCCCCTCCCAGTCTTCCTTTTCTTCGATTTGAAGATGGATAAAGCGCTCGATGATATTCAGCAGGTTGTCTGGGGTTAAAACGTCATTCCACAGGTAGTCGGTGGCGTAGCGGTTTTCATCCTCGGGGATATCGTTACCCTTACCACCATCATGCGTGCCTTTGTTAAATGGCAAGAAGAAAGTCTCTTCACCCGCAAGCTTGGTTGCCATATAGACTTCATACTGGCTTACCGCGAAATGCACTAACGCACCGCGTTTAAAGCTTAATAGCGGCTCTGGCTTTTTGGTGGCTGGGTCTTTCGGTAAACGGGTCAGTTTGTACTGCGCAATGGCGTTTTCTACCGCTTGTTTGAATTCTGATTTCAGCTCAAGGGTAGAGACGGGTAAGCCATTAACAAACAGCACCAAGTCGATGCGCCATTTCTTGGCTTGTTTACCCGTGGCTTCGAATTCAGCTTGCGTGGCATACGGGCTGTAAACCAGCTCTGGCACAATGCGGCAGATGTTGTGCTGGTAACGCGCTAAGGTTTCGGGGTTGAGGTTATGCTCTGGCTTAAACTGACACAATTCAAAACGGGCATTGCGGATTTTCAAACCATGACGCAACACACCCAAGGTGCCAAAGGTGCGTGATGCGCGGTCGGTGGCGTTCTCATCGGCTTTTTTAAGCTGCGTAACCAAAGCATCAAGGAAGTGGCGCTCAGAGTCGGTCGGGAAGACTTTGCAGAACTTCTCCCACTCTTTCGGCTGCGTCTGTTGGATAAAGGTCAGCACATCCGCCTCGAAAAGAGCAGATTCGCGGTTATAGCCTTCGCCAGTGCCTTGCACCCAGCCATTGGCCACCATCTGGCTGATGATGTCGTTCTGAAATACCCATTCTTGTGTCGTGTCTTTCATAACCTTGTTCTTCTTTTATCCTTCGTCCTTGGCGATGCAGCGGTGTTGCCTGCGTTCTCTCGCCCAATCACATAGCGTACTATGCTCATGGGTGTCGCTCACTTGTCGCCTACCTGCCTTACCAATTACTTTGGCTAATATTATTTGCTGCCAACTAAAGCGAAAAGCCACTTTGCGTTCTTTTTTCCAAGCGAGAGTAGCAATAGGTTCAGGCGGTTTGTTCCAACGCTTGCTTTTGAGATGTTGGCGCTTGCCAGTTGCGCACATCAATCTTGCCAGTGACGGCGGCTGAGATAAGCGCGGTGCGGCGTTCTTGCATAAGGTCTATAGCTTTCAGGGCATTCGACTCAATAGCATCATATTGCTCTTTCAGCTTCGCGATATGCTCATGAATCGCAATCAACTCATTTTCCGGTGGCACTGGAACAGGGATATTCTCAACTTGTTCGACACGCAAATGACTAACAGTGCTTCCATGCGAAACGCTATTAATGTACCTATCTAGGCAATCTGAAATTAAGTAGTCAAAGAGATAGTTTGTATATGCCTGACTATTTGAAATAAAGTTCATCATGCGCTGCCCCATGCAGAACTTTAGATTCTCTGGGACTAAACAAACTTGTAGTGGTCAACAAAAACTAGCCACGGTTTTAGAGTTTTTCCAGAACAATCTTTCTGATTCATTCGGCGTCAAACCACCATTATATTGATGGG
>NZ_JBNNGK010000018.1:0-78010 GCF_050268245.1 Serratia sp. NPDC078593
GTTTTAACAAATCAAAAGGGGTTTTTATAACTGGCTCAAAGCTGAAAGCTTTACTGAACCCCCAGCCTAGCTGGGGGTTTTCTGCGCACAAAAAACGCACCTGAAGGTGCGTTTAGTGATTATCTCGGTCGTATAACTGCAACGTTATCGCTGCGGCATGTTAAGCCCGCTAGCTTTTTTCCAAACGATCTAATTCTAACGCGATTTTTACGGTTTCATCCAGATACGGATCCGGTTGCTGATAATCTTTCGGCAACGCATCCAGCGATTTCAATGGCTTCTTACCTGCCCGCTGTAAACGATCGTTTATCCGTTGTAAGCGCGTAGCATCGTCATCGTGGTTCTCTTTCTCTCGTTGAGCAAAGTTAAGCGACACGTTGTTACGTTTATCTTTTAACGCTTTGTAATGCGCGATGTCCTGCGCGATATACTGGAACTCTGGATTTTTGGCGATACGCTGTTCGTGGTCCTTTAACAACGCCGGGACGAACCGCTTTATATCACCAACTTTGTCATAGATCGCAGCGTTGATACTGTCCCACGGCATCGCGTTATCTTCGAAGCTCTCACCGGTTTCCGCCGGATCGATACCTGTAGGCATCAGAATGTCGGGTGTCACACCTTTACGCTGCGTACTGCCGCCATCGACACGATAAAATTTTTGAATGGTGTATTGGACAGAACCCAGCGCAGGCCAATCCGGACGCAGCATTTGATCGTAAATACGGTTCAATGAACGGTATTGCTGCACGGTTCCTTTACCAAAGGTGGGTTCACCGACGATCAACGCACGGCCATAATCTTGCATCGCTGCGGCAAAAATCTCAGACGCTGAGGCGCTAAAGCGGTCAACCAGCACCACTAACGGACCTTTATAATAGGTTACGCCATCGGTGTCCGCGTCCTCACGGATTTTGCCATTGTTATCACGAACCTGAACGACAGGGCCGCTTGGAATAAACAAGCCGGAAAGCGATACCGCTTCAGTTAGTGCACCGCCACCGTTCGAGCGCAAATCGATGATCACGCTTTGCACATGATGTTTAGCCATCTTCTGCAACTGAACTTTTACATCATCGGTCAAACCGACGTAGAAGCCAGGAATATCCAGCACCGCCACTTTCTCTTTGCCGACGGTCTTAATGGTCATTTTTACTGCGCGGTCTTCCAAACGAATACGTTCACGGGTCAAGGTCACCGTTCGCGTTTTGGTTCCCTTGCCAGCTGGCAGGATTTCCAAACGCACTTTGCTGCCTTTCGGGCCCTTGATCAGTGACACCACATCATCCAGACGCCAGCCGATGACATCGACCATCCCTTTGCCCGCCTGGCCAACACCGACAATCCGATCGCCGACGGTGATCAGTTTACTCTTCGCCGCCGGACCACCGGGCACCATAGAGTTTATCAGCGTGTAATCATCATCCATTTGCAATACCGCACCAATCCCCTCCAGCGATAGGCTCATCTCGGTGTTGAACTGTTCGGTATTGCGCGGGGAAAGGTAATTAGTATGCGGATCGATTTCACGCGCAAAGGCATTCATCGCCAACTGGAATACGTCTTCGCTATTACTTTGCGTCAAACGCTTGATGGCGAACTGATAACGCTTGGTTAACGTTTCACGAATTTCTTTATCGGTTTTGCCGGTCAGTTTGAGGTTTAACCGATCATATTTGACCTTTGCGTCCCACAAACGATCCAGCTCAGCCGTGTCTTTTGGCCACGGCGCTTTGCTGCGGTCTAGATCGATAGTGTCATTGCCGGTAAAACTCATCGGTTTATCCAGCAATGACAGTGCATAGGTAAAACGCTCAAAGCGGCGTTTTTGCGCCAGATTAAACAGCGCGTAAGACGTATTCAGTTTACCGGTCTTAAGCTCTTCACCAAACGACTGGCGTTTATCGGCAAACTGCGCGACATCGGATGCCAGTAAGACATTATGGTTGTAATCCAGCATATTCAGGTAGCGATCGAAGATCTTACCTGAGAAGTCGGCATCCAACGCAAACTGGCGGTAGTGAGAGCGAGTGAAGCGCGAGGTCACGCGCTCACTCACCGTAGCATGCTGCGGTTCCTGATGTAGCTGTGGCAGTTGAACGATGCGGATGTTGGCGGTATCCGCACCGTAACTGACGCCAGCCCACATCAACGCAGCGACTGCCGTTAATCTGACAAATTTGTTCATGCCTTAGTTGGCCTCCGTATCAGAACTGCAAGTGTTCTGCGCGCACAATCATCGCCAGACCGGAAGAGAGCTGCACACGTACGCCATCTTTGGCGATTTCGAGTACGGTAGCATCCATCGCGCTCTTACCTGCTCTGACTTTGATTTCTTGACCAATTTGCAGTGCAGAGATATCGGTGACGGGTACAGGCCGCGGCTGGTTTTCCTCTTTTGCTGCACGAGGTTGACGAGCTTGCTGTGGGCGAGACTGTGGACGCGGCTTGCGATTTTCCGTTGCCGCTCCCCCTTCACGCCGCGCAGCAGGCTTCTTAGCGGCTGGACGCGGGCGACGAGGCTCAGCAGAGGCTGACTCACCGGCGGCTTCACGTTTTTTGGCGTTTTGTTCGGCACGTTGTGCCTGAACGCGCGCTTTAGCCTCCTCAAGCTGCTGGCGCGCATGATCGACATGCTGTTGCTCCAGCTCGCCGCACGGATTACCGTCGAGGTCAACACGCTGTGCGCCGACTTTCACGCCGTACAGATAACGCCAGCTTGAGGTGTACAGGCGAAGGGCAGAACGCAATTGCGTCTTGCTCAGATTCTCTTCCCCCTGCACACGTTCCACCAGATCCTGAAAAATACCGATTTTTAGCGGACGTGCTTCGCCCTCGGCGCTAAAGCAGAGCGGAAAACGCTCTGCAAGAAAAGCAATAACTTCTTTACTAGAGTTCAACTTAGGTTGATTTTCCATGAAATTTCCTGATTACAACGGTGTTGCCAACAAGCCGCAGGCATGAACAGGCGTCATTATAATGACGCCATCGGTAAATGCCACGTTAACCGTAGATCAACTTGCCGCCACAGTGACGTATTTCGCACAATTACACTGCTCTAACTGCGCACAAAGCCCCGCCACCACTGCCTTCAGGCCTATTTCATCCTGTTCATCGAACCGTTGATAAACTGTGCTGTCAATATCAAGAACGCCGATAACTTGACCACTAACTTCTAGCGGCAACACAATTTCGGCATTACTGGCCGCATCACAGGCGATATGCCCCGGGAATGCATGGACGTCACCGACGCGCTGAATGCAATTTTCCGCGGCGGCAGTGCCACACACCCCTTTACCCAACGGAATCCGCACACAGGCGATTTTCCCCTGGAACGGACCGAGCACCAATTGCTTACCGTCTATCAGATAAAAGCCCGCCCAGTTAACATCATCCAACCGCTCATTAATCAACGCACTGGCGTTGGCAAGCGCAGCGATAAAGTGAGTTTCGCCCTCAAGCAGCGCACAAAGATCGCGTTTGAATTCCGCGTAGAATTGTTCTTTTGTCATGTAGTAACCATTAACGCTCGTAAAGATAACTTCAAGCCCAGAGCTTAGCCCCTATAAAATAAGCATTAAATGCGTATAGCCACAAGGTTAATCATCTGTTACTTCACAAAACCCTGCTTAACAGGGTATGTTTGCCTCGCAGAATCGTTGATTCTCCAGCTTTGCTATCACTCAGTGGCAAAGACGGCATTATTTTCCAGCTACGCTAAATGAACACCTGCGGGCTATAGAGCAGCTTTGATAATGAAGATACACGCGATCACCGGTCCCCTCTCTCAAGCACGCCATCAGCGCTGCTGCGAATGCGATCTGTTGTTCATACTACCGCAACTGGCCGACAACCAGGCGGCCTATTGCCCACGCTGTAACGCCAAGGTGGTACACGGCCGTGACTGGTCAATGACGCGGTTGACTGCCATGGCCGTGACCATGCTGTTGCTGATGCCGTTTGCATTTACCGAGCCGCTGATCGCTATCAGATTACTGGGTGTCCACATCAATGCCAGTTTGCTGGAAGGCGTCTGGCAGATGAGCCGACAGGGCGATCCTATCACCGCCAGTATGGTGGCATTTTGCACCATGGGTGCACCGCTCACTTTAGTGCTTTCACTGCTGTATCTGCGTATCGGTCACCATTTGGGGATGAATTTACGCCCCGTACTCCTGATGCTAGAACGGTTAAAAGAGTGGGTGATGCTGGATATTTATCTGGTAGGTATGGCGGTGGCCGCGATTAAAGTAAAAGAGTACGCCGATATCGAGATGGGCAGCGCCCTTATCGCCTACCTTTGCCTGACGTTACTCAGCATTTTGACCTTGATTCACCTGAATGTGGAGCAACTGTGGCAGCGTTACTATCCGCAGGAGCAACCTGCAGGAGCATCGACAGCGTTGCATGTCTGCTTATCCTGCCATTACACCGGTTATCCTGATCAACGGGGCCGCTGCCCACGCTGCCATATTCCGATGTGTCATCGCCAGCCGTATAGCATGCAAAAAACCTGGGCGGCGCTGATCGCTGCCATGATTTTATTGATTCCGGCCAATTTGATGCCGATATCAATTATCTATGTTAACGGCTCTCGCATGGAAGATACTATCTTCTCCGGGGTAGTATCGTTAGCGACTTCCGGTAATATTCCGATCGCCGCAATTGTCTTTATCGCCAGTGTTCTGGTGCCCTTTACCAAGGTTATCGTGCTGATCACGCTGTTACTAAGCATCCATCTTAAAACGTCACACAGCCTGAAAACACGCATCCGACTGTTGCGGTTAGTGACTTGGATCGGCCGCTGGTCAATGCTCGACCTTTTTGTTATCGCACTGATGATGTCGTTGGTAAATCGCGACCAATTGTTATCATTTACTATGGGGCCAGCAGCCTTTTTCTTTGGCGCTGCGGTCATTTTAACTATTCTTGCCGTTGAGTGGCTGGATAGCCGATTGATTTGGGATGCACATGCAACAGGAAACGCCGAATACGCCGACTGAAGCGCGCGTTAAAAACAAGCGCCGCATTTCTCCGTTCTGGTTACTGCCGTTTATCGCCCTGCTGATCGCCGGGTGGTTGGTGTATAACAACGTTCAGGAACGCGGTACGACCGTCACCATTGATTTTCAATCTGCCGCCGGCATCGTCGCAGGGCGGACGCCCGTGCGCTATCAGGGGGTTGAAGTCGGCACCGTACAATCGATCCGTTTGAGCAAAGATCTCAATAAAATCGTGGTCGAAGCCAGCATCAAACGCGATCTTGAAGATTCGCTGCGCGACGGCACTCAATTCTGGCTGGTCACACCTAAAGCCTCGCTGGCAGGGGTATCAGGACTTGATGCCTTAGTTGGCGGTAATTATATCGGCATGATGCCCGGTGACGGCAAGCCGCAGACGCACTTTTCGGCACTCGATACTCAACCTAAATATCGGCTTAATACCGGCGAATTGATGATTCATCTCCATGCTGACGATCTCGGTTCGCTGACCACGGGTTCACTGGTCTATTACCGCAAGATCCCGGTCGGCAAGGTATATGACTACACTATCGCGGAGGGTAATAAAGGTGTCACCATCGACGTGTTGATTGAACGTCGTTTCACGCAGTTGGTAAAAGGTAATAGCCGTTTCTGGAACGTCTCTGGTTTTAAGGGTGACTTTAGTCTTTCTGGCGCATCGGTGCAGATGGAAAGCCTGGCGGCCCTGGTCAACGGGGCGATTGCCTTTGACTCACCGCCGGACGGTCAACAAGCCAAGGCCGACCAAAGCTATGCGCTTTATCCCGATCTGGCGCGCAGCCAGCGTGGCGTCAACATCACCTTGGATCTCCCTAGCGGCAGCAACCTGAGTGAAAACCACACGCCCCTCATTTATCAAGGATTGCAGGTCGGTACGCTCACCAAGCTCAGGTTACACGATGATAATAAAGTCACTGGCGAACTGACGATCGATCCCTCAGTCGTGGATTTGATGCGCAGCAATACGCGCATTGCTATGCGCAGCCCGCGCATCAGCCTCAACGACGCCAAACTCAGCCAGTTACTCACCGGGAATACGCTGGAGCTGATTCCCGGTGACGGCGAACCCCAGCAGCACTTTAACGTGTTGGACAGCAGTGAAACGCTACTGCAACAGCCGGGTGTGCTCACCGTTTCGCTCAATGCGCCGCAAAGCTACGGTATCGATGTGGGCCAACCGCTGATCATTCACGGCATCAAAGTGGGGCAAGTTTTGAGCCGTACCCTCACCGATAACGGCGTCAGTTTCCGTGCCGCAATTGAAGCGCAGTATCGCGCCTTGGTGCATAAAGACAGCAAATTTGTGGTCAACAGCCGGGTTGATGTCAAATTCGGACTGGGCGGTATGGAAGTGCTCGGCGCCAGTGCGCAAGAGTGGCTTGACGGTGGTATACGAATCATTCCCGGCAGCAAAGGAGAACCGGCTACCCAATATCCACTCTATAGCAACGCAGAGAAAGCCAACGCAGGGATTATCGGCAATAAACCCAAACCTACGCTGACGCTCACGGCCACCAGCTTACCAGATGTCCAAGCCGGTTCAGTCGTGCTGTATCGCAAATTCCAAGTGGGTGAAATTGTCGACGTGCGGCCAAAAGCCAACGAGTTTGACGTCGATATTTATATCAGCCCGGAATATCGCGATCTGCTGACCAACCAAACCATTTTTTGGGCGGAAGGCGGCGCGAAAGTTCAGCTTAACGGCAGTGGCCTGACCGTGCAGGCATCGCCGCTTAATCGTGCCCTGAAAGGTGCCATCAGCTTCGATAACCTACAGGGCGTCACAGTCAGCAAAGGCGCTAAGCGGGTATTGTACAGCAATGAAACCGCCGCCCGCGCCGTCGGCAGCCAAATTACCTTGCGCACCTACGATGCCAGCAAGCTCTCATCGGGCATGCCGATCCGCTATCTGGGCATCGATATCGGCCAAGTTGAATCATTGAAGCTAGCACCGAAGCGTAATGAAGTGTTGGCAAAAGCAGTGCTATACCCTGAGTATGTGGACACTTTCGCCCGCTTAGGCAGTCGCTTCTCCATCGTTTCACCGGAAATTTCCGCCGCTGGTGTGAGCAATCTTGATACTCTGCTGCAACCGTATATTAATGTCGAACCGGGCCGCAGCAGTCGCGCTATGCGCACTTTCGAGTTGCAAGAAGCCAGTATTACCGATTCGCGCTACCTCGACGGCCTAAGCATCGTGCTCGATGCCGCCGACACCGGTTCACTACAGATGGGTACGCCAGTGCTGTTTCGGGGCATCGAAGTCGGCACTATCACCGGCTTCTATTTGGGAGCCATGTCCGATCGCGTTCACGTTTCGTTGCGAATCAGTAAAAAATACCAACACCTGGTGCGTAACAATAGCGTGTTCTGGCAGGCATCCGGTTATAACCTCCAGTTTGGTTTGACCGGCGGCGTGATCAAGAGCGGCACCTTCCAGCAATTCATCCGTGGCGGTATCGCTTTCGCGACGCCGCCAACCATTCCGTTGGCTCCCAAAGCCAACGCAGGCAAACATTTTATGCTGAACGCGGAAGAGCCAAAAGATTGGAAGGAATGGGGAACCGCGATCCCACGTAATTAACCGCTAAACCTTGGCAGGAGCCTATGCAGATTGCTGCTCCTGCCAATAGGCCACGCACGCGCCCTGTGCTATACTTGTGCTTCAATTTTTGACCATCCGTAAGAGTTCCCTCGTGGCCAAACCCGTATCCGTGTTGTTACCCCCCGCTTTTCTCGACGCTACGCGCGACATCATGCCCGCTCAACTGTCAATGGATGATTTCATTGCGGCATGTCAGCGGCCGTTACGCCGCAGTTTACGCGTCAATACCTTGAAAATAAGCGTTGAAGGCTTTTTAGCGCTGGTCAAGAATTACGACTGGCAACTGGAACCGATTCCCTGGTGTGCAGAAGGCTTTTGGATCACGCGAGACGACGATGCGTTGCGGTTGGGCAGCGCGGCCGAACACCTTAGCGGCCTGTTCTACATTCAGGAAGCCAGCTCGATGTTGCCGGTGAGCGCGCTGTTTCATGGCAATCAGATGCCTGAGCACGTGCTAGATGTCGCCGCCGCCCCCGGTTCTAAAACCACACAAATTGCGGCGCTGATGAATAATGACGGCGGCATCGTCGCGAATGAGTATTCCGCCAGCCGCGTCAAAGTGCTGCATGCCAATATCAGCCGCTGCGGGGTAAAAAACACCGCATTAACCCACTTTGATGGTCGCGTATTCGGTGCCGCCTTACCGGCAGCCTTCGATGCCGTTTTGCTGGATGCGCCCTGCTCCGGTGAAGGCGTCGTGCGTAAAGATCCGGAGGCGATGAGCAACTGGTCGCCGGAAAGCGTACAGAGCATTGCCGAAACACAGCGCGAATTGATCGACAGTGCTTTTCATGCGCTGGCCCCCGGCGGCGTAATGGTGTACTCCACCTGCACCCTCAATGCACATGAAAATCAGCAGGTGGTCAACAGCCTGTTGGCGACCTACGGTGATGCGGTGAGCGTTGAACCACTGGGCACTCTGTTCCCCGGTGCGGAAAAAGCACTCACTGCCGAAGGGTTCCTGCATGTGTTCCCGCAAATTTACGATAGCGAGGGGTTCTTTGTCGCTCGCCTACGTAAACATCATGCGGTTCCGCAGTTGCCAAAACCGAGTTATAAACTCGGCAAATTCCCCTTTTCGCCGCTCTCAGCCAAAGACAGTGCGCTGGTGCGGCAAGCCGCCGCCGCCGTTGGATTAGCATGGCATCCTGATAGCAACACGCTTTGGGCCCGCGATAAAGAAATTTGGCTGTTCCCTGCCGCATTGGAGGCGATGATCGGTAAAGTACGTTTTTCCCGTATTGGCCTGAAACTGGCGGAACGCTTTCCAAAGGGATTTCGTTGGCAACATGAAGCCGTGCTGGCACTGGCCGATGGTCAAGGCAAGCTCGCTTTCGAACTGGATGCCGCGTTGGCACAGGAATGGTTTCACGGCCGCGACTTGTATCCCGACCCGCCGCCGCAAAGTGACGAATGCATCGTTACCTACCAACAGCAACCGTTAGGTATTGCCAAGCGTATCGGCAGTAGAATAAAAAACAACCTTCCGCGTGAATTAGTCCGCGATGGTATATTAGATTTCCATCAGTAATATTTTATTTATTCACGGCGATGATGAGCATTTCACCATCGCCAAATAATACTCCCCAAAGAAAACATTCTCTTTTTTATTATTTCACTCACATCGAATCACCTATTCCACACCATGCGCATTACGAGCACGCCAAAGGGATAACCTATCACTCTCCTTGCATCACACCGCGCGTACAAAGCACCTGCGCGTCAAGGTTTGAGCGTGTTGATTGGGATGCATCACAAAAAATAGAAATTTATCGGCAACTCAGAAAGATATTTTCGCTTCTCAGCGCTTTTTTTCTTTTCTTCATCTATTAATTAATAGTGGGTAAAAAAATTAATGCATCGACTGCAAATCAGCCGTCGCTTTTTCGCTTTTACGATTCTATACAGCAAGGGCAATCTATGAAAAAACTCTGGGTAGCACTCTTTTCCGTAGCTGCTGTAACCGGTGTACCACTATCACAAGCAGGGACCATTCAAGGCAACCTCGGCGTGACATTAACTATCGGTGCAGGCTGCGTGGTTAATGGTGGCGACAGCAGTGGCTCAGTGAATGATTTTGGCGCCATTAACTTCGGCACCTACTCTTCACTCAATAATATTATTGATGCCAGCTCGAGCGGCAGCGGCGGCGTGGGGACGCTGGCGCTGGAGTGTACCGACGGCACCAACTACACCGTTGCGCTCAATGACGGTTTAAACGCAACCGGCACACAGCGCCGCATGGCAAGCACTGAAGGCGCATTTATCAGTTATAACCTGTACCGTGACGCTGCCCACAGCCAGCCATGGAATGATACCGACGGCGTCCTGACGGCAACCGGCAGCGGTACGGCTGAACCCTTGATTGTTTACGGCCGCGTTCCGGCAGCTGCGGTAACCCCTGCGGAGGGCGCTTACACCGACACAGTGACGATGACGGTGAGCTGGTAAGTGCGTTGGGCGAAGCTTGCCGGCGGCAGCCTGTTGGCGCTCAGCTTCAGCGTATTGGCCGATAGCAAAAGCGCCAGTCTTGGCGTCAGCGCCACATTGGTCAATGCCTGTGAAGCCGGCAGCAACGCTGGCGGCAACATTAGCTTTGGCGCCCTCGACTTTGGCACCGCCTATTTTCTCAATAGCGCGGTTACCGTTACCGGCCAACTACATGCCGGTGCGATCAGAGTCAAATGTAATAGCGGCGCGAGCTATACCGTATTACTTGGCGGTGGACAAAGTGGCACGGCTGCCGCCCGTTATTTGCAAAATACCGGCGGCCAACGCGTGAGTTACAACCTGTATACCTCAGCTTCTTACAGCGTTATTTGGGACGACCAAACCGGCCAGTCGCAAACTGCCAACGGACAAGACCAGTGGCTCGCGGTATACGGCCTCATTCCCGCGCAACCCACTCCCGCTGTCGGTAATTACACCGACACCGTACAGGTAACCATCAATTGGTAGGCAAATATGCAACGGCTATCATCTTATGTTTGAGCGTCCAGGCAGCATGCGCCGATACCGGCGTTAATGACATGACCAAAAGCCAGGCATTTACCGTCAATGCGTCCGTGGTTAAAGGTTGCCTGCTAGGCAGTGGCAGCAGTGATGTCAGCACCTTGGGGGAGTTGAACTTCGGTCAAGTGGCTTCGCTGGCTGAAAACGTCAGTATCGTTTCCAGCGTGAACGCCGGTTCAGTGGTGCTGAAATGCAACCCGGGGTTGAGCGTGACACTCGCATTGAGTACCGGCAATCACGTCACGGGCTCAATAGCCAGCGGGCGTAAATTACAAAACGATGCCAGCAGCGAAACGCTGGTTTATCAACTTTATCAAGACAGCAATTACAGCACGGTGTGGGGCGATGACAGCAACGGTGGTGCAGCACAATGGCTCACTGCCACTGGCGATACCCAACAGATTAATGTCTACGCACGACTCTTTGCGACCAGTATCTTGCCCAGCAGTGGCACATACAGAGATACGGTCTTACTCACTGTGATTTACTAGTTTTTGCAAAGGATAACTATTATGCGTTTTATTATTCGCTTGCCGCTGCTCGTCGGCTTATTATTTTCCCTCCCATCGTCGTCGTGGGCGGCGGCTTCAATCTTGATTTGGCCGATCGATCCCGTGATTGAAAGCCAACAATCGGCCAGCGCGCTGTGGCTGGAAAATCGCGATAATAAACCGGTCTATATGCAAATTCGCGTGTTAGGCTGGCAACAACAAGCCGGTGAAGATGATTACCATGCACAAAGCGAGGTGGTCGCCAGCCCCCCTGTCGCCACCATCGCCCCCGGGAAACGTCAACTGATTCGGCTCATTCGCCAAACGCCGGTTCCAGCAGGACAAGAACGCGCCTATCGCGTTTTGATCGATGAAGTCCCCATCAAGCAACAGGCATCAGCCAGCCCACAGTTAGGGTTGAATTTCCAAATGCGCTACTCGGTGCCGCTGTTTGTCAGCGGTAGCGGCATTTGGACCAAACAGGATTATGAACGGCCGCGCGATTATGCCGAAGCCACACAACCTAAGCTGAGTTATCGCTTGTTACAACAAGGTGGCAAACGCTGGCTTGAGGTACGTAATCAGGGGGTGGTTCATGCCCGTTTGTCGAAAGTCACACTGCAGGGGCAAACGCTGAATGCGGGCTTAATGGGGTATGTATTGCCCGGTGCGCAGATGCGCTTCGCTCTGCCCCCCACGGCCAATTTATCCGCTGGCGCGCTGCAAGCACAGATCAACGATAACAAACGGCCTGTCACACTTTCACGTTACTGAGTGACACGTTATTGCGCATGTTTACTCCTCAGACGCTTGGCGCTTGGCTTGGTTGCGCGTTGGCTACGTTGTGGTTAACCGACACCGTTGCAGACAACCTGCCACCGGCCCCCCGTAGCATGGCGATGCCTGATGCTACGCTCTATCTGGAGCCGGTCGTCAATGGCCGCTCGACCGGCCATGTCATGCCGGTTAATTACCGTGGCGGTCATTATTATCTGACAGCTCAACAGTTGGCCGATATCGGGCTGCCGGTGCCGCAGCGCCAAAATAAAGAGATCGCCGTCGACCGCCTCGCCGAGGTCAATGTCACCTACAGTGGAGAAAGTCAGCAATTGCTGATTGATGTACCAAACAGTTGGTTACCACAGCAGAACATTCAGGCAAAAAATACTGAACGACAGATCTCGGCACAAAGCAGTTTGGGATTCCTGTTTAATTATGATGTCTACGCCAGCCAAAATAGTGGTGCAGGACAGCCAGGGTATGTTTCTGCCTGGAGCGAGCAACGGTTGTTTGATGGCTTCGGTGTCATCGCTAATACCGGTATTGTCCGCCGCCGTTTTAACGGGCATAACGACACGCCGGGGAGCCGTTATATCCGTTACGATAGTCAATGGCGTTATACCGACGATCGCCGCATGTTGAGCTATACCGCCGGCGATCTTGCCACCGGCGCGCTGCCTTGGACCAGTGCGGTGCGCATCGGGGGGATGCAATTAGCGCGTAACTTCGCCACCCGCCCCGATTTAATTACCTACCCCTTGCCGCAATTCTCCGGGCAGGCTGCCGTGCCAACCAGCGTTGATTTGTACATTAACAGCTATAAAAACAGCTCGGTGACGGTCAATCCTGGCCCCTTTACCTTGGATGCGATCCCTTATATTAACGGTGCCGGCCAGGCTACGGTGGTCACTACCGATGCGCTCGGCCGTCAGGTCAGTACCGTCGTCCCGTTTTACGTCGCCAGCACATTGCTCAAAACCGGCATGAGTGACTTTAGCATTGCCACTGGCGCGTTACGTCGCAGTTATGGCACCCGCTCGGCGGATTATGGTCAGTGGGTCGGCAGTGCCAATGGGCGTTACGGTGTCACTGACTGGTTGACATTAGAGGGACGTGCTGAGGGCGCGGCTGAGCTGGCAGTAAGCGGGGTCGGCAGTGGCATGCGACTGGGTCGATGGGGAGTGTTAAACACCTCGTACAGCCGCAGCCATACCGCTGACAAGCATCGCGCTAATGGCGATCAATCCAGCATCAGTTACACCTACAGCAATGCGCGCTTTAGCCTCAATGCCCAGCGCCTTTTGCGCAGCGCGGGTTATAGCGATCTGGCGGCATATAAAAGTGATTACCGGCTCAGCCGTCGTACCGATCAATTAACCGGTAGCATTGGCTTGGATCGGCTTGGCAGCATCGGTGCGGGTTACTTTGACGTGCGTGATGCCATTGGTCAGCGCACGCGACTGGTCAACGTCTCTTACAGCGTGGCATTTTGGCGCAACGTCAGCTTATATGCCTCAGTCAATCGTGAAATAGGCCAACAAGGCTACAGTGCGCAACTGCAACTGACCGTCCCCTTCGACAGTTGGGGCACCACCAGCCTCACCGCCAGCCGTGATAATCGTCAGCGTTGGAATCAGCGGGTCAGTTACAGCCGTACGGCACCGACTGACGGAGGTTTAGGCTGGAACCTTTCCTATGCTAACGGGCAACATCATGAGGGCGATTATCGTCAGGCCGATATCACTTGGCGTGCTCAGCGGGCGGAGTTGCGCGCAGGGCTGTACGGTAATCATCAAGATTATACTCGCTGGGGCGAAGCCAGTGGCTCACTGGTCGCCATGGATGGCGCACTGTATGCCACCAATACGATCAATGATGCCTTCGCGCTGGTTTCCACACAGGGTTATGCCGATATTCCGGTGAGATATGAGAACCAACTCATCGGCGTCACCAATCGCGATGGCTATCTCTTGGTGCCTACCGTCACCTCCTACTACCATGCGAAATTCCAGATTGATCCTCTGACGTTACCGGCCGACGTCAGCGTTCCAGACGTGAATAAAACCGTGGCGATTCGCGAACGCAGCGGTTATTTAGTCGATTTCCCGATCGAAAAAATGTCAGCGGCGGATGTGCAATTGGTCGACGGCGACGGCAAACCGTTGGCTAACGGCAGCACAGTGAACGTAAGAGGTACTCAGCAACACAGCTACGTCGGCTGGGACGGGAGAGTCTACCTTTCGCCGATAGACAAAAACATGCGATTACAGGTTATCTCCGCCGATGACGGCAGCCGTTGCGAAGCACAATTGAATCTGCCTACGACGGAAGGGTTGCACAACCTTGGCCCTGTTATCTGTCGATAGCCTTAACTAACGGAGTCGTTAATGAATTATGCGCTTAAAACAGGGCTATCCGCGCTCTTGCTGCTTGCTGGCCAACACGCTTTTGCCGACTGCGCGGTCAGTAATGGTACGGTCAATATGGGAACAAATAGCTCCTTTTCAGTCTACAATACCCCAATACGGGCGCAAGGCACCGGCGGGTTGAGCTGTTCTGGGCTGGGCTTGACGCTGCTCACGCAAAATACCGTGTCGGTCAATATTCTATCGACCAGCAATAACATGTTCCTGGCAAATACGGATGGCTCTGGCGATAAAATCCCCTATCAAATCTATCCCGATGCGAACTATCAATACCCGTTCTCTGTCGGGCAAACCATTGATTACAGCGCGCTGAATCTGATTTCGTTGATATTCGTTTCCTCCAGTATCTCCATTCCGCTGTATATCCAAACGACAGCCGGCGCTAACGTCCGGGCGGGCACCTATACCGATACCATCAATTTAAGCTGGACTTATCGTATTTGCGGCATCGGTATTTTAGGTCTCTGCCTGGCGTGGACCGGCAACAATGTCCCCGGAACCGTATCGCTCACCGCCGTCGTAACTAAGGATTGTTTAATCGGCAACGCGCCGAACGTCAATTTTGGCAGCATGGCAATGGTCGGTCAGTTTAATGCAATCACCCAAAGCATCACCCTCACCTGCACCAAAACCGAGGGTTACAACACCTACTTTACCCATGGCAACAACCCGGTCAGCGGCTGGCGACAAATGAAAAGCGGCACGGCAAATTTTCTGCAATATCAAATCTATCTTCCTAACTCGACCACCGTCTGGGACAGTAATAATAAACAAAGCGGCGCCGGAACCGGGCTTAGCCAAAGCATCAGCTACAAAGCGGCGGTCAATACCGCGCAAAGCGAACGCCCGATAGGCACTTATCAAGACAACGTCAGTTTTGTGGTGGAGTATTAATCCGCTCCGCCACTGGCTCAGATAATGACTAAATGATGAACGTTAAGTGGCATTTTTAGCCCGTTCGGCTATGCTCATAATGACCTAACTGGTCTTACCTCCTACCAGTCCATCTAGCAAGGAGTCTTTATGAGTGTATCCGTAGTGAGAATAGGCAGCTTTGAGGTTGATGATGCGTATTGGTCGGCTGGCTCCGAGCAGGCTGAAGAGAGCAGTATTTTGACCATCCCGTGTAAATCCGATCCTGACTTATGCATGCAGTTAGATGGATGGGATGAGCACACCAGCATTCCCGCCGTGCTCAACGGCAAGCAATTGCTCTTGTATAAGCAGCATTACGATCGTCAGGCTGATGCCTGGGTGATGCGTGTAGCATGATGGTACAAAGGGAATACGCGCTATGTTTACAAGTGCATAGCGCGTATTTTTATGTCAACGAGATACCGCGACCGGCAAAAAAGTGATTGAACACCGCCGGTGACATCGCGACATTCTCACGCGTCGCGACGCTGTCGCCCGAAGGGTTATGGAAAGTTAACGCCTCTTGACTTGCGGCGGTCACTAATACCAAATGGCCACCCTTACGCGGCGGCGTCTGATGCGGCTGGCGGATCGACGGATGCACAGAGGCGATGAAATAACGCTGTTCGTTTAATAACTGCGGCAACTGTTGAACGGTTATCCCCACCCGCACCTGCGCACTTAGCGCAAACTGCTCACTGACAAAACGTGTAAACGGTGCGTAAATCAGCCCATTAATACTATCGCCTGCGCGTTGATAAGCACCATACGGCAGACTGCGGCGGGCCAGTTCTAACACCGGTGGCGCCTGGCCGTCACGATGGCACAACACCATCTTCAGGCAGGCCATACCGCAAACATGGTTAGCCCATTCGATGTACTCTGCCTGATTTAACGCCCCGCTGCGTGCCCAATGGGGATCGTCCGCCAGTCGAGCGCGGCCGGAGATCAATGCCGCCGCCAGTTCAGGCGTCGCCCACTGGCAGCAATAAGGCACCGAGTTTAACCGTTCAGAATTTTTCAATGACCACAAAATTCATCAAAATCAGCGACATGGTTGGGGAAAAAAGATCGTAACCTTCGAAGAATCGTTGATGCTCTTGGCGCCAATAGGCCAGCGTACGATCGCCTTCCCCTTCAGCATAGGCGTGTGCTTCATCAACCTGATCAAACGTTGTCAACTCCACGCGGGTCAGCTCCACCGCGCAAACCGGCTCACCCTTACCGTCCACCACTACAAAGACGTCGCCTTTTTGCGGAATACCCTCGTTATCCAGGTTAGCGCAGGTTGCGGTTTTGGTTCCGTTAACAATCCGCATTGCCAGCTCATTCGCTTGCTGTTCCGTATCCGCAAATGCCCAACGTTCAGCATTCTCATATTGTTTGGGTAGCGCTTTAGCCATTGTTTTGCCTTATCTCTGTCATTTAACAGACAGAATAGTACACTGGAACCGGCCACGCCTGCATCAGCGACTTGCTTGTCAGCCGCAGTCATGGCCCTCTTTATCAGATTTTTACCCTAAACCACTGTGCCTAGGCCACCGCAACAGGCATACTGAACATCGGTACATTCTATGGCCAATGGCCAGGCGGTAAAATGAAAGACGGCGACAAAGACCCCGACGATACCTTCAGTGATTTATTAAAAGTCATTGTGCTGGTGGTGATTGTTATCGTTGCTTTAGGCGTCTGGTATTTCAACGCGTAAAGCGCAAGGGGGGAAAGTGGTAACCAAACGTATGCGTGGCAAACACGGGAAAATGTTCCTGATCCTGCTGCTGATCTGTCTAGCATTGCTGCTACTGCGCTGGGCAGCGATAGTGTTTGGATAACGACAACGCAAAACATCGCCTCCGTCGCCGTCACCCCGGTGACTCATCTAGCCCGGTTATCTCTCCTCGCGGCCACATCGGTGGCAAACAGGCTTTTCAACTGCTACATTGAGCAAAAATCACCCAAGCCGAGGTAAGCGATGATGTTCTCGGAGCAGGAGATCAAACCCGTCTGGGACGAAGTTGCCCGTCTGATTGGCGATAGCGTAATGCAACTGCGCCATCGCGGCGAAGTGCTATCGGTCGAGACGCTGGCCAAACATCTCTCTCAACAACTGGCGGCCAGCCGAGATATCGAACGGCGGATCTTGATCAGTGCCGCCATCACGATGTTAAAACCGAAAAAGTGAATCGCCAACCTGATGGTTGGCGACTCGGCAGAGACTTAAGGTATGCAAGCCCAAGTATCTGTTGGCATCCTCTCACGCTAATCCGGCGATATTAATAAGAATTATCGGCATTTAACCCCATGCGGCTATGATTTAATTTTTCACACTGCCATCACCCAACTGAGCAACAGAGTCGCGCCAATGACCGTAGAGGCACCGCCGATGCGCGTAGCGATTTGGGCAAACGGCATCAAGCCCATACGGTTCGACGCCGAGAGTATCGCAACATCGCCCGTTCCCCCCAGCCCGCTGTGACAGCAGGTAACGATCGCCGCTTCCACCGGGTACATTTTCAACCATGGCGCGATCAGAAAACTGACTACCCCCATTGACAGCACCACCGATCCGCAGACGATGACATAACCGACAGAAAATACCGCGACGACGCTTTCCAACGGCACATATAACATCCCCAAACCTATCATTAGCGGCCACACCAGCGCAGTTGAAACAAACTTATAAAAGCTGTGGGCACCGCTTTCCATGCTGCCCGGTATCACCCGGCAGTATTTACATAAAACGGCAAACAAGATCATGAGCACCGGTCCGGGAATAGATACAATATGCTCGAACAGACCACCAACAATGAAAAAGGCGCAAATCACTAACAAACCGCCCCCCATGAGTTGGAAATCCACGTGTCCGCCCTGTTCTTTTATCGCGAAGATCGCATTCTCTTGTGCGGTCCGAATCAGCATACCGTCACCGCTTAGCGCCTTGCGTTTCATGCCGATGCGCGCCAGCATCCCGGCGCTCACAATGGCGAAAATGTTACCCAGCACTGCCGCCGGTGCCAACTGCGCAACATAGACGTCTGGCGTCGCACCAAGAATCGCGGAATAAGCCAGCGACAGCGGCAAAATGCCCTCACCAATGCCGCCGCCAATAATCGGCACAATAATAAAGAAAAAGGTGTGATAGGCGCTGTAACCAAACAACTGACCAACCAGCAAGCCTGTTGCTACCGCCGTCGCCGTTCCCACGACCAACGGTACAAACATTCGCACCATGCCCTGGATCAGAATCACTCTGTTCATACCGAGAATGCTGCCGACTACCAAGCTGGCAATGACAAAATACAATAGGTTAGCGTCTTTCATTAACAGATGAACGGTAGCCATCACGTTTGGCTGGAAGAAATTAAAATACACCAGTATCGACGGCACCATCAGGCACAAAATCGCCGGGCCACCAATATCACGTAACACCGGTATGCTTTTGCCTAAATGCGCTAATGCAAAACCCAACGTCATAATCACTGCCAATCCACCGATCATATTCTTGGGTAAAAAGTTGGCATAGGCGGAGAGGGTAACGATCGCGCAAATAGTGATAAATAATGCCAACGGTACCGCACCGATGTTCATTTGACGAATCTGATTCATTATTCCTGATGAGGCAGATTGTGCCGTCATTTTTTCATCGACCAGCGCCGCATTGTTCTGTTTCATTATTCACCCTGCTGACAAGTAATAGACATGAGACAACCAGTCATAAAGAAATATATTTATATAAAAACAATAAATTACACATTAATCAACGCCAGTGAAAACCTCTCGCATTGATGCGGGGACGTACTA
Source organism: Serratia sp. NPDC078593 (assembly GCF_050268245.1). Taxonomy (NCBI): domain Bacteria; kingdom Pseudomonadati; phylum Pseudomonadota; class Gammaproteobacteria; order Enterobacterales; family Yersiniaceae; genus Serratia; species Serratia sp. NPDC078593. The sequence goes on from NZ_JBNNGK010000018.1 coordinate 19,052, forward strand.
GATAAACCTGACGATATGATAAAAAATAAAAAAGTAGAACCCAATTAACTCATCTGAATGAAATAGTGTGAACCGGTACTAAGGTTAGCGTTAATTAATTAGCGTCAGCGTTTTGTAACTAAATTAACCGGCGTATTTTTCGCTGCTATGCTATATGAGAGAAACGGAACAACCGTGTTTCTTAAATAAGAACTGGAACGGCAAAAGCTGAATCCGGTCAGCCTGAACTGACGCCAAGTTTCAATATGTAACACCGTATTGAAAATACGGCATAATATCGCTAATAAGGAAGTAGAATATGTCTTCACGCGCTGTAACCCTACAAACTCTCGCTCGTTATGGTATTCACCACACAACCGATATCGTCTATAACCCAAGCTATGAGCGACTGTTCAACGAAGAAACGCATCCCGATCTACCGCCTTTGGAACGCGCGACGCTCACCAGTCTGGGAGCCGTCAATGTTGATACCGGTGAATTTACGGGCCGCTCACCGAAAGACAAGTACATCGTACGTGACGACACCACACGCGACACCGTCTGGTGGTCAGACAGTGGTACGGGTAAAAACGATAATCAACCGCTGTCACCTGAAACCTGGCAGCAGTTGAAAACGCGAGTGAGCGAACAGTTGTCCGGTAAACGTCTGTTCGTTATCGACGCCTTTTGCGGCGCCAATGCGGATACCCGGCTGAAAGTGCGTTTTATCACTGAGGTCGCCTGGCAGGCGCATTTCGTTAAAAACATGTTCATTCGCCCCAGTGATGACGAACTGCAAAATTTTGAACCCGATTTTGTCGTCATGAACGGCGCAAAATGCACCAATCCGGATTGGCAACAACAAGAGCTGCATTCCGAAAACTTTGTCGCTTTCAACCTGACCGAACGGATGCAATTGATTGGTGGCACGTGGTACGGCGGCGAAATGAAAAAGGGGTTGTTCTCGGTCATGAACTACCTGTTACCGCTGAAGGGCATTGCCTCAATGCACTGTTCTGCTAACGTCGGTCAACAGGGCGATGTGGCGATATTCTTTGGGCTGTCCGGCACCGGCAAAACCACCCTGTCCACCGATCCCAAGCGCCAATTGATCGGGGATGATGAGCACGGTTGGGATGACGATGGGGTGTTCAACTTCGAAGGCGGCTGCTATGCCAAGACCATCAAGCTTTCACCACAGGCAGAACCCGAGATTTATCAGGCCATCCGCCGTAATGCGCTGTTAGAAAACGTCGTCGTGCGCGACAACGGCACTGTCGATTTTGATGACGCCAGCAAGACGGAAAACACCCGCGTTTCCTATCCGATTGACCATATCGACAACATCGTCACGCCGGTATCAAAAGCAGGCCATGCGCAGAAGATCATCTTCCTGACCGCTGACGCCTTTGGCGTACTGCCGCCGGTTTCTCGCCTGACGCCAGAACAAACCCAGTATCACTTTTTGTCTGGCTTTACCGCTAAATTAGCCGGGACGGAACGCGGTATTACCACGCCAACCCCCACCTTCTCTGCCTGCTTTGGCGCCGCCTTTTTAACATTACATCCGACGCATTACGCCAAGGTGTTGGTAAAACGCATGGAGGCCGCTGGCGCGCAAGCCTACTTGGTCAATACCGGCTGGAACGGCAGCGGCAAACGCATCTCGATCAAAGACACTCGCGGTATTATCGACGCTATTTTGAGTGGCGAAATCGAACAGGCGGAAACCTTCACGCTGCCCATTTTTGGTCTGGCGGTGCCAACCGCGCTGCCGGGCGTCGATCCCGCAATACTTGATCCGCGTAAAACCTACGCAGACGAATCCCTCTGGCAAGAAAAGGCTAAGGATTTAGCCCAACGCTTTATCGATAACTTCGCCAAATACACCGTCACCGCGGCGGGTAAAGCGCTGGTGGCGGCCGGGCCGCAGCGGTAATTCCCATCACTCAGCCTTGGGCGCGTGCTGCGCCCAATTTACGCGTCGATATGGGTTAACTATCATCACGCTCCGCGATACACTGGCTTCCCCCCATTCCGGCACGAATCGTAAGTCGGCTGAGTGGGTGTAAAGCTGCAAAATGCGACATTTTACAAAACGAGCGGGTCGGTGATGAAGGCATAAAAAAGATCTTAAGGAGATCCTTTCATCTGACTGTTTATTTTAACAACAACAATACTCTTTGAAAATCAGGACTAATCTGACAGACATGCCCTTCATCCCCGCTCGCATAGGTTATAACCATCCCAAATCCTCGTTGCTTATCCGCCTCAAGTGGCACTTTTTTCCGCATGAAAGATCGGTTCTATAGTGATTAATCTCATGTTTTTCAGTTGATAACGCCAGCTCCACTTTTTGGAATCCATATCTCCCCCAAAAAGTTTCAACGTTGTCTTGTTAAACATAAGACTAATGTATGTCATAGGGAAAAAGTCTGTGTTCAGATCCAACCGTTGAACGCTTTAGCCCGCCTGGTCCCGTAGCCGTCACTGATTCCGTAATCGCCGAAATCGAAGATATAAATGATATTGATCGCCTCTTTTCCCTTCACCAAAGGGTTATCTTCAATCTCTTCCTCCGTTACCGCCACAAAGCGGAGCAGCGCATTTTTCCCGGTTTTATTTGCCTGTGTCCGGTAACATACCTTTATTATTTCATCGTCAGTAATTTTTCATAATCTGGCTTAGTGCCAGTTATTTCCTCACTACTTCCATCTGGATATGTTGCACTTATTTTACCTGGCCTGGGATTGGGTCCCTCAAGAATAACAACCTGATTAAGGTGTACAGAAGGATCTATAACTATATTCTGAGTATCATTAAGCCGGTAACGGCGAGTGAATTGTTCATAACGGGTATCACCCCCGAATAATTCCAACGTTTCCTCCTTAAACAAATGGCTAATGAATATCTCAGGAAATAGATCTGTTTTTAAATCTAGATCCCCGCTCATCACCTTAGCCCGTCCGGTCCCATAGCCGTCACTGAGTCCGTAATCGCCGAAATCAAAGATATAGCTGGTATCGATAATCTTTTTCCCTTTCGCCAGAGGGTGATTATCAGCAATCTTGAAGCTCACCATCAACGAGTTCAGTCGCCACTGGCAAGAGCCACCGCCGTCCACGACCACACGCAATTGCCAGATATCGTTTCCTTCAGGCGAACTGAATGGCTGCTCAATATCGTTATAGCCGGGAATATCGTGAGGTTCATTGCTGGAGTTATAGCGGACAGACTTGCACCGTTCTGAACGGTACAGCAGTTCTGCAGGCTGGAGCGTTATCCCCTCCTGCCCCCGAAAAGTCACGTTTACCCATTTCGCCTCCGGAGGAGGCGAAAGCGTGCGATTGGGTCGGTTATCACACCCACCGAGAAATATAACGGCGGACGCGAAGGCAGTTATTTTAATTAGAAAATTCAATATCTTCCTCCGTTACCGCGACAAAGCGGAGCAGCGCTTTTTTACCAGTTTTATGTGTCTGCGTTCGATTTAGCGTCACTGGTAGCATATCCTGAAGCGCCAGGAACTCGCGGTTACGCTCAACCTCATCTGGATGACTACCGGATGCGTCCCTCTCTACCGCCTCCCGGAACCTTTCCCGCATCGATTTTCTGCTCATATCCAGTGACGGATCGGCCAATTCTAGCACCTGATTATGGATATAGGGCAGATAGCGGTGCGCCATCGAATGGCTGCGAGGGTCTGTACCGATGCCGTTCAGCGTCGGATTGGTGTTCTGCGGAAAGGTCTTTGCCAGGCTGGCCGGATTCAGACACTGGATAAACGCCGCCTGATGCTCTCCAGTGGATTTCAGGCATTCATCATTCAGGGATGGCACCAGAAACAGCTTAACGTCCACAAAATGCCGGGTGTACATCTGACCATCGATCAGGGGTTTCCGGTACGGACTGACCGCACGCATTGAGCACTGCTGCGCCCGGAAAAATATTACCGTCTTACCGTGATGCCAGTACGGATCTTTTTTCTCCATAAAGCCCAGCGACTGATACGTCAGATCCCGTACTGCCACACCGAGTCCAACTGCTGTGGTCACCGACCAGTCGAACCCCAGCTTGTCTCCCAGCGTCCCCCATGTCTTGTAGAACGCATTATCAAGGTCCGCATCCGGAGGGATCTGTGTGATCGTGTCATTGTCGTTGACGTGACGGTAATGCGTGATGCCGCTCAGTGATGTTATCGCTGTGCGGGTGAAGGTACGCGGCATTCCATAGGTGTACAGTACCGGTAAGCTGGCTTTCATCTCGGCGGCGTACAGCAGTGCCAGCGCGCCGCCCAGACTATGGCCGCAAATAAACAAAGTCTTTATTCCATCTTCTAACACTTGACTAACCGCATTCATTTCGCGGCCAAACTTCTGTTTCGCCAACTGATAGGCCTCCAGAAAACCACCGTGAACATTTCCCGCTCCGGCCAGTTCCGGCTGGCACCGCTTCGGCCCGAAGGAGAAATCGGTCAGAATGTTCAGCAAACTGTCTGTGCCGCACCAGGCAACCAGCACGTGCGTACCGCATTCCACTGTAAACAGGCGGGTATCGCCTTCTCCGCCTGGCCCCTCACCGGTGTTCAGGTAGACCGGTGGCTGGTAGCGGTCGCGGAACGGGACATCCACCGCCAGCGTGTGAAAGTAAGCCGGGTACTCTGCAAACTGCGGAACACAGGATAGATCCAAGCACTTCTGACGGAAAAAATAATCGATGGTCGGGTTCTTCGCCTCAGCAGCATAAACAAGATCGGCCATAATGCCGAGATTCAGCCCGTTGGCGAGGTCATAGTCTTTCGTATCATGTAGATCCAACACCCACGCCCGGAACGGACAGATTTCAATAACATGCCGCTGATCCAGCGCCTCTCTCGCTATCTCCGTCCCTTTCAGCGATCGCCCCGGTGGAAAATGAAACCGTGGTGGCTCCGGGTCGGTCCAGCCCCCTATCTCCGGTAGCCGGTCGCAAAGCTCGCCAATAGTCACATAGTGATGGATATACCCAGCAGTCTCGGATTTTTCCTGCACGTCTGAGCGCCATTTGGGATCGCGGGTTTCTGGCCGGAACATGTTGTTGCTCACCGGCTGGCTGTTCGGGTTGCGTCGAAGTCCCAGCGGCCGTTTTTCCATCTCGTCGGCCAGCGGCTGGGCATCAGTTTTCACGTCAACCGCTATCCAGTACAGATCGTCGAACCGGACAAACCCTTGGCTATCGGTGACACCGGCAGGCGGATTGGGCGGAGGTGTGGGATTAAAATCATAGTCCTTGTATTTTTTCCACATTGTCACCTCTTCTGCAGAGGCCAGCGGATGGTATTCCAGCCGCACATTCAGCCCGGAGAGCGGATTATTGTCCTCATCCACAAACTGGAGTTCAAGCCAGTATTTATGCTGTTTTCCACGACACTGAACGACTTTACATGTGGGTATCAGGCTGGTTCTGCTGGTATTGTCGCCAATAATTTCCATGCTAATCCCTTGCACTTTAAATGGGAAATAGCATCCATCATAACCCAAATGACATTTTACCGTCGTGGGCGGGAGATAAAAAAGCAATATTTTGTCAGGCATGGTAACTTAACCTGCTGAATTGTATTGTTTTAATCTGAGGGTAGCATTGAATTCTCGGGCAACGGCTCCCCGCACTGAGGCATACTAGGACGGATTGTTTCTGTTCATCCTTCAACGTAGAGAATACCTGAGGGGAATGCATTTATTGATTCAGGGTAATACCTTGTACTTGTCAGAATTTCAGTTGAATGGCAAATCCTCAACGGCTTTTATCGGTCATACCTAAGAACCAAAGAAAACTCGTCAGCAAGCAAAAACCACACATCCCTGTCATCAAAAGTCTGCTCCTGTGACAACATTCCCACTCTCTGAATCATCAATGGGTAATCGCTATGTCAACCATTTTACAGGTGAGTGACTTTTACTCAGATCCAGTTCAAAAAAGCTCGATGTCCCATTTAGCAGCTTTGCTGCCACTAGCTCTGTAAGCTGAGAAACCCAGCGTTATGCCGCCCGCCCCTCCAGTAGGTTAATACTCGGCGATCCGCACTGCGGGTTATCACATTCATTAACAGTGTTTCCTCGCTACCCCCGTTAATTCAACGAGCGTGATAACGATCACAAAGCACAAGTGTTAACGTTAACTTTTGTGATTAACATCGCAACCACGCTGGATGACAACTTCCCAAGCCACAAAGTTAACGTTAACAATTGATGCACTCTTTCCTCACCAGGACTTCATCATGAACCGCGAAACAAAAAAATATTACGTCCTCCTAAGCGGCCTGTTGTTTTTCTTTTTCTTTACCTGGTCAGCCAGTTTTTCATTGATTTCTCTATGGCTAAATCAACAGATCGGGCTGAAAGGAGCAGAAACCGGACTGATCTTTTCCGCCATTTCGCTGGTGGCGTTATGCATGCAACCGCTTTACGGTTTCATTCAAGATAAGCTTGGCCTGCGCAAACACCTGCTGCAGTTTCTTGGCGTGATGTTGTTATTAACCGGGCCATTCTTTATCTATGTCTACGCCCCCCTGCTGGCCTATAACCTGATAGGCGGTGCACTGGTCGGTGGGTTATTTATAGGTGCCACCTTCTTTGCCGGTATCGGTGCGTTGGAATCGTATACGGAACGCGTCAGCCGTATCGTGGATTTCGAATTTGGTCGTGCTCGCATGTGGGGCTCGCTTGGCTGGGCCAGCGCCACCTTTTTCGCCGGATTCATGTTCAACGTTAATCCCAATATCAACTTTTGGCTGGCATCAGCTTCAGCAATCATATTCATTCTGTTGCTCAGTCAGATTCGTGAATTGAAACCCAATGCGATGTCGTGCCTGGCCTATGGCAAACCGGAAAATCTCACCTTAAAAGACGCGGTCGATCTGCTGCAGTTACCCGGCTTTTGGGCTCTGGTGGTGTTTGTGATCGGTATCAGTGTTTACAACGTGTTCGACCAGCAATTTTCCGTGTATTTCGCCGCACAATTCTCAACGCCTCAGCAAGGTAATGAGATGTACGGCTTTCTCAATTCATTACAGGTGTTTCTCGAGGCAGGCGGCATGTTCCTGGCTCCGTTATTGATCAACCGTATCGGTGCCAAACGCGGCTTGTTGCTGGCAGGCAGCGTGATGGCGCTACGTATGTTCGGCTCCGGCCTAGTCAACGGTGCGTTGTTAATCTCCGCCATGAAACTGCTACACGCCGTCGAATTACCCATTTTGTTAATTGCGATCTTTAAATATATCGCTAGCCGTTTTGACAGCCGACTCTCCTCGACGTTGTATCTGGTCGGTTTTCAATTTATCACTCAGGTCATGGCCAGTATCTTGTCGCCGTTAGCCGGTTACGGCTATGACCATATTGGCTTTGCCGATACTTATCTGCTGATGGGTTGTGCCGTTGCCTGTACCACCCTGCTTTCCTGTTTCCTGCTGCGCGGGGGTGATCCCGCGGGCAAACCACTCATTCATTCCGTAAGTGAGCCAACTCCATGAAAAATACTTTAGCTCAAGCCAATCACGCGTTGGAAACGCTGCAAGCGCAGCGCAAAGACGACTATTACCCGCGCTTTCATCTGGCGGCCGCAGCAGGCTGGATCAACGATCCTAACGGCTTAATTTGTCTTGATGGCGTTTACCACGTGTTTTACCAGCACCATCCCTATGACGAAAACTGGGGGCCAATGCACTGGGGGCACGCCATCAGCCACGATCTGGTAAATTGGCAACATTTACCGATTGCACTCGCCCCCGGCGACAGTGAGGATCGTGACGGTTGTTTTTCCGGTTGCGCGGTCAATGACCACGGCATACTGACGCTGCTGTATACCGGTCACGTCTGGCTCGGTGAACCGGGTGACGACAGCCAACTGCGCGAAGTACAATGCCTGGCCACCAGCGAGGACGGCGTACATTTCACCAAACACGGGGCAGTTCTCACGCCACCCGATGGCATCCAGCATTTTCGCGATCCGAAGGTATGGCAGCAAGATGGCCTGTGGTGGATGGTGGTCGGCGCCAAACAGCACGATCTCGGTCAGGTACGTCTGTACCATTCGCACGACTTACGCGATTGGTGCTTCGATCGGGTACTCGCCAGCGCTGCAAGCCCACATCAGGGGTATATGTGGGAATGCCCGGACTTCTTCGCTCTTGGCGAACGCCACCTGCTACTGTACTCACCGCAAGGCTTAACCGCTCAGGGATACCGCTACCGTAATCGCTTCCAAAGTGGCTATTTCCTTGGCAACTGGCAGCCAGGGGCTGAATTCGAGCTTATCCAGCCGTTCGTTGAGTTAGATGCCGGACACGATTTCTACGCGCCGCAGACCTTTGTCGCCGCCGATGGCCGCCGTATGCTGTTCGGTTGGATGGATATGTGGGACTCCCCCATGCCCAGCAAAGCGCAGGGTTGGGCGGGGGCATTGACGGTACCGCGTGAGCTGTCGATAACCGCAGACGATAAGGTATTGATGTGCCCTGCGCGCGAATTGACGGCGCTACGGCAGAAAACACACGCATTTAACGCAACACCATTGAACAATCAGCACTTCGTGCTTGAAGAGGCGTTGCAAGAACTCGTCGTCACCTTGCATCTTCACGACAGCGATGCCGAACGCTATGGCTTAAGCGTGGGGTCGGCGGCGCGGCTGTACGTGGACAATCAAGCGCACCGACTGGTATTAGAGCGTTTTAGCGATGAACCCGCGCTGTGCGGCTGTCGCAGTATTCCGTTACCCATTGGCGATTCACTGCAATTGCGCATTTTTGTTGACCGTTCCTCATTAGAGGTGTTCGTTAACCACGGCGAAGCTTGCCTGACTAGTCGCATTTATCCGGCAGACGGCGACCGGCGCATTAGCCTGTTTGCCGAAAGTGGCCATGCCTCGTTTAGCGAGATAACCGGTTGGGCATTGAACAGTATCTGGTCATGATGTCATAGCGATTCACGCAACAGCAGCGGGCATGGCACCTTCACCGGATCGCGGTGCTCGCGCTGTTCGATCAGATGCAACGCCGCCTGTCGCCCTAACTCATAATGCGGTAACTGCACGGTGGTGAGCGGCGGTTGGAACAGTTGGTTAATGCCCACCATATTGTCATACCCTAATACCGCCACCTGTTGCGGAATATTCCAGCCCTGAGCCAATAGCATTTGATACACCAGAAATGCCACGCGATCATTACCGCAAATCACCACATCACACTCCGCTCGCCCCGGCGCGAAATGCCGCGTCAGCCATGCCATGCAGTCACGGTAATGCGCGTCGCCGCCGGTTAAATCCAGATGATATTGTTTTAATTGCGACAGACTCCCCCCCGCCTCTTGCCAGGCGCGCTCCAATCCGCGCCGTCGCAGGCCCGACGCCAGCGTATTCTCCGGCAAATGAATACACAACGGCGCGCGGTAGCCTTTAGCGATCAACGCACGCATCGCATCATATTGCCCCTGTTCGTCGTCAGGAATATAGCTGGCAACCGGTTGATCGGCACTAACGCAGTTCGCCAACACCAGACGTTTATCCAACAGCTTGGCTGGTATCGTCACCTCTCGCAGCCCCATGGTGGTGAATATCACCCCATCAGGACGGTGTGCCAATAATAAATCAACGGTTTTATCTGCCGACTCATCAGCGAACAAATTGACCACAAAACTATGCCAACCGTGCTCACGGGCGGTTTTCTCAATCGACAGGATCATTTCTACCGAAAACGGCGTGGTCGCGGTGTCTAATGCCAGCACACCGATCGTCTGTATCCGGCCACCATCCCCGCGAATGCGCCGTGCGGACAGATCGGGAACGTACTCCAGCCGATCGATGGCCTGCTTTACCCGGCGATAGGTGTCTTCGCGCAGTTTGCCTGGCTCGTTGATCGCGCGCGATACCGTCATTAACGATACGCCAGCAAGTTTTGCGACATCTTTCAGCGACGCCATGCACCCTTCTCAAATTCAGTGATAAAGAGGGGATAATCCCATAACTGAGCCACGGACTCTAGCCGCTTTCTTGTGGGGTGAGATCGGCCCAGAGCGCGAGTGCATCCTGCGTCAATGGCCGAACGCCGCCGCAGCGGGTCGCTACAGGCCACCAGCCCCCCTGCCGCGCCGTCAGCGTAACCGGCGGTGATTGTTGCAGTTGCCAATCACCGCACAACACATAGAACACCCCCGCATGGCCGACCGGCAGCGTAGTCGCGGTGGTGATTGGCTGTACATTTGCCCGCCAGCGCCCGCGCCGCGTCATAATATTAAAATCCTGGCTGCTGCCACCAAGCAGTTCCGCATGCAACGCAACATCACCGGAAAAAGAAAACGGTTCGCCACGGGTCGTCAAACGGTGATCGATGTGGCCTGCGGCGTAAAGATGAACACCGTCGCCCTCAAGCAAGGTAATTGAACGATCGATACCGCTGAAGGCAGAAAAAGGCCCCGCCTGCGCGATGGTGGCAATGCTGGCGCGCCAGTCAAACGCTTCACCCTGTAGCGGCTGGCAAACAATCTCCCGAGTTTCCCCGCCACCATTACGCCAAGGACTAACCGGTAACCGTTCAAAATCAAAATAAGTGACTTGCATCACACCTCCCGCTGAAAGGTTTTTAATACCTGCAAGAACGCCGCGCTGCTTTGCTGTTGTAATGCGTGCTGCCCCTGCGCAATCACCTGTTGACCCGCCACGAACACATCACGTATTTGCTCTTTGCCGCCGGCAAACAGCCAACGGTTAAGGATGGATGCATCCGGGGCGGCGGCAAGATACGGATCGTCACCATCCAATACCAACCAGTCAGCGCGATAACCGCTACGCAATTGCCCTATCGCCACCCCGCAGGCCTGGGCACCTCCTTGTAACGCCTGCTGATACAAGACGTCTCCTACCACCGGTTGTTCGGGCATCGTCAATCGGTTACGGCGACGATCGCGCAGCCGCTGACCATATTCGAACCAGCGTAACTCCTCCACCACATTGAGGGAAACATGGCTGTCTGAACCTATGCCCCAACGGCCGTGATGCTGCAAATAGCGATCGCCGGGGAAGATACCGTCGCCAAGATTGGCTTCGGTTGTCAGGCACAATCCCGCGACAGCCTGACTGCGCGCCAACAGCGTCAGTTCAACGCTGTCCAAATGGGTGGCATGCACCAGACACCAGCGCCGATCGACCGGCAAATGTTCATACAGCCAAGCCACCGGGCGCTGACCGCTCCATGCCACACAGTCGTCCACTTCCTTTTGCTGTTCGGCGATATGAATATGTACCGGCAACGCGTGGTCCGAACTGGCCAAAACTTGCGTCATTTGCCGCAGTTCAACCGCCCGCAGCGAGTGAAAACACAGGCCGTGATTCTGCAACGGCACCCCGGCCAATTGACGTGCAATCACCTGCTGCTGAGCCAAGTAGCTGTCGGTCGTCTGAATGAAGCGCCGTTGCCCGTCCTGCGGCGGCTGCGCACCAAACCCGGCGTAGCTGTATAACACCGGTAACAGCGTCATACCAATGCCAGCCTGCTGTGCCGCCTGGCTCAGCCGACCAGTCATTTCACCACTCTCGCTATAAGGTTTACCGTCCGCCGCATGATGCAGGTAATGGAACTCCGCTACCTGGGTATAACCACCCTTAAGCATTTCGATATACAGTTGACGGGCAATAATTTCTACCTGTTCTGGTGTCAGACGCTGCACCAGCCGATACATCAAATCGCGCCACGTCCAGAAACTATCCTGAGGATTACCGGCGACTTCCGCCAGACCGGCCATGGCGCGTTGAAAGGCATGGGAGTGCAAATTCGGCATCCCTGGCACCACATCGCCATTTAGGCGTACACAATTTTCTGGGCTAGACTCTGGGGTGACATTAACAAGAAAACCGTGGCTATCGACATCCAGCCGAACCCGATGAGCCCAGCCCGTGGGCAACAGTGCGCGTGTGGCGAAATAAGCAGGCATAGCAATATTCCAAGGTTGGTGTAACAGCATAAGGCGCGCAGCACGCGCGTTTTGTAGGCTAATTGTAGAATTCTGGTTAATTAGCGCTTACTTGTATATACATATACATACGCCGACAGCAACAGTAAACTGGTGTTATTATTTTTTTATTTGACGAGGTTAACGTCGTGGTGGATCAACAGACCGTGTTACAACTGGCTGCTGCAATGAACGATACTCCTGCCCCCATTTATCAGCGGGTAAAGCAGGCCATCATGAATCAAATCCGTGCGGGCCACTGGCAACCGCATCAACGCGTGCCCTCAGAAAGCGAACTGGTCGCAGAACTCGGCGTCAGCCGCATGACGATCAACCGCGCACTGCGTGAATTAACCAGCGAGGGTTTTCTAATCCGCATGCAAGGCGTCGGCACCTTTGTCGCAGAGGCGAAGGCGCACACCGCGCTGTTGGAAGTGCATAACATTGCTGATGAAATCGCCGCGCGCGGCCATCGCCACAGCAGCAAAGTGTTAGCACTCAACGCGCGAGCTGCCAACGCCGAAGAAGCCCGCGCATTAGGTATTTCGCCGGGGCAACAACTGTTTTACTCGCAAATCGTGCATTACGAAAACGAGATGCCTGTACAATTAGAAAACCGCTGCGTCAATCCACCTATCGCCCCCGATTATCTGACGCAAAATTTCGAGCACGTCACGCCGCATACCTATCTGACCCAAGCCGCCCCGCTCACCGCCGGCGAACACATCGTTGAAGCGGTAGCGCCTACTCGCCAAGAACGTGAGTTATTACAGTTGGATGAGAGTGAACCCTGCCTGCTGATTCATCGCCGAACCTGGTCGGATAAAACGGTGGTCACGTCTGCGCGCCTGCTGTATCCCGGCAGCCGCTATCAGCTTTTTGGCCGTTTCGCCCACGAGGTTTAATGCGATACCGGGCGGTTCCATGCCGTCCGGCTTGCGTGATCACATCTTGATAACAAATTGTTCATCCCCCCTTGCCGCTTTCAAGCGAATGCGCTAGGTTGTATTTGATTGTATATACAACTCTGTGGGAGCGGTAAAGATGACCTCCGAGATTCACTGCGACAGTCTGTGGTATGGGGCAGACATCGTCACTATGCGTGGCGGTAAATATCACATCCTCCATGACGGCGCGATTGCGGTACGTCACGGCAAGATCGTCTGGATTGGTGAACTGGCCGCGCTACCGTCCATCATCGCCGCTAAAACGGTGAAATTCGACGGTGGCATTGTGACGCCCGGCCTGATTGATTGTCATACCCATCTGGTTTTTGGTGGCAACCGCAGCGCCGAATTCGAACAACGTCTTAACGGTGTGAGCTATGCTGAAATCGCTGCGCAAGGCGGTGGTATCCTCTCAACCGTGAACGCCACGCGCGACGCAGACGAAGAGCAATTGCTGGAACAGGCGCTATTTCGGCTGAAACCACTACTAGAGGAGGGCATAACCTGTATTGAAATCAAATCCGGTTATGGCCTGACACCACAAAGTGAATTGAAAATGTTACGCGTCGCACGGCGATTGGCTGAAATACTGCCGATCGAGGTGAAAACCACCTGTTTGGCCGCCCATGCCCTGCCGCCAGAATACGCCGGACGCGCGGACGATTACCTCGATCTGGTGTGCGACGTCATCATTCCTGAGACGGCCGCCGCCGGGTTGGCTGACGCCGTTGATGCGTTTTGCGAGCATTTGGCCTTTTCGCCGCAACAGGTGGAGAAGGTGTTTAAGTCAGCCAAACGTGCCGGGTTACCGGTCAAATTACACGCGGAGCAGCTTTCAGCTCTCGGTGGGAGCGCATTGGCAGCCCGGCATCAGGCGCTTTCCGCGGATCATCTTGAATATGCCACCGAACAAGACGCGCAAGCAATGGCCGCTGCCGGCACCGTGGCAGTATTGCTGCCGGGGGCTTACTATCTACTGCGCGAAACCCAATGCCCGCCGATCGACCTGTTCCGTAAACACCAGGTTGCCATGGCGATTGCCAGCGATGCGAACCCCGGCACTTCGCCCGCGCTCTCGCTGCGCCTGATGATCAATATGGCCTGTACCCTCTTTCGCCTCACGCCAGAAGAAGCGTTGGCAGGGGTGACACTGAATGCCGCCACCGCGCTTGGCCTGCAAGCGAGCCACGGCTCACTGGAAAACGGTAAAGTCGCCGATTTTGTTCACTGGCCGCTGTCGCGACCGGCAGAGTTGGCGTATTGGTTAGGTGGGCAACTGCCCTGTACGGTGATTTTCCGAGGAGAAGTACGTCAATGACTCTGCCCGATCCCTTTCTATTCCACACCGGTAGCCTGCCGCTGTTGATCAGTATTCCACACGCCGGTACCCAGTTAACGCCCGCCGTAGAAGCCGGGCTAACCGACGACGCCCGCCCATTGCCTGATACTGATTGGCATATCCCGCAGTTATATGAATTCGCTCGTACTCTCGGCGCCAGTATATTGGTGGGCAACTATTCGCGTTTTGTGATCGATCTTAACCGCCCATCCGACAATAAGCCGCTGTATACCACCGCCACCACCGGCCTGTTTCCTGATGTGTTATTCGACGGCCGGCCGAGCTTCCTGCCGGGTAAAGCGCCGTCGGATCAAGAGCGCGACGGTTATCTCCAACATATTTGGCAACCTTATCATCAGCAATTGCAGAGCGAGCTGGCTCGGCTGAAAGCCCAACACGGCTACGCATTGTTGTTTGATGCTCACTCCATCGCCTCGGTGATCCCGCGTTTGTTTGACGGCCAACTGCCAGATTTAAATTTGGGTACTAATGCCGGAGCGAGTTGTGCCGACAGCCTCAGTAAACGGCTGGTGGAGTGCTGCGACACTCAGCAACGCTTTAGTCATGTGCTTAATGGCCGTTTCAAAGGTGGGTACATTACTCGTGCCTATGGGAAACCGTCTGAGCACCAGCATGCGGTACAGTTAGAGCTGGCGCAGGTGAACTATATGTCGGAACAGTCTCCTTTCGCCTTTGATGCCGCGCGCGCTGCACCATTACAACAACTGTTGCAGCAATTGCTCGAAAGCATGATCGATTGGGGCGCGCAGCAGCGCTGATCCCCACGTTTTATTCCCGCGTTCAGGCATGTTAACACCGGCCTGAGCGCTCATTGCCCCCACCTTCGCCATTCGCGCTTATCAGCAGTTTTCCGCTTGGCAACGCTGCTCGTCGATATTTTGCGTACTGCATCGCAAATTTAAATGAAACGATCTTTTCCTCTCCAAGCAGCGCACAAAACGGCGGCTGTCGATGCTATGGCTGCGCCACAATCGCTCAAAAAGTGCTGCCCGTGGCAGACATATACCCTCAATAATTCGCGTTGCAGGAAGGCGGCAAGGAAGTGAATCCCGACGCGCTTACTCTAGTAAGTGATTCAGGTGAACGAGTGCAGCCAACGCACATGCAACGTGAAGTATGACGGTATAAATGAACGGCAGAGGGCACCGTTAACCCTATTGCGATTGCGCTAACGCACTGCGCAGATCAGTCTTTTTTACATAACTCTGGAGGATAATCATGACCGATACCCCGCTAAACTGGCGCGATGCCCACGCCATCGCTGAACGGTTACTGGCCGAATGGCACGGCCAAGGCGAACCCGGTGGGGCTATCATTGTGTTCGACGCTCACCAAACACAGGCCGTGGTCTGTGCTGGCTTGGCCGATCTGGCGCATAACACGCCGTTCACAGCAGACAGTGTGGTGCGATACGCATCCATCACCAAGCATATCTTCGCCGCGTTGGCGCTGAATGCAACCAATAATGCGTTACACCTTGAACAACGCTTGGGTGACCTACTGCCACAGTTACAGGCAGAATTCGCTGAGGTCAACGTCGGCCAAGCGCTCGATATGACCAGTGGTTTACCCGACGTACGGGAAACGCTTGGCTTGCTGGGAGTCTCTGCGCAAACCGTTAGCGATGCGTTACCAGTGATGAACTTCATTCATAGCCTGAGCAAACTGAATCACCCGGCGGGCGATGAAATCAGCTACACCAACACCGGCTATCAGCTGTTGGAAATAGCGTTGCAAGCGCAAGGATATCGCTTCGATCAACTGGTACACCAACACATCGCTGAGCCGCTAGGGGTTCAACTGCATGCACCGGAGAACGAGTGCGATATTGTACCGGGCTTGGTACCCGGATATCGGCGCGTAGCGCAGGGCTGGCAACTGGCCAGCAGCAGTTTGCCTCTTTCCGCGTCTGGCCGTTTAGCCGGTAGCGCAAATGCGCTGGTCCGCTGGTTACAGTGCCTGCTAACCCATTGTCCATCCGCATCGGAGGTTCTGGCGCAATTAAGCACGCCGCGTAAACTGAGCAACAATATAAATTCCAATTATGGTTTGGGTCTCGCTCACACGCCGCTGGGCGCGCATCGGTTACTCGGCCACGGCAGCTCGCATGCGGGTTATAAAAGTCATTTTCTGCTGGCCCCGACGTGCAATGCGGGTGTGGTGGTGGTCGCTAACCGCGAAGATTGCGACAGTTTTGGCATCGCAATGCACGTCATGGCCGCATTACTGGAAGAAACACTACCGCCGCGCAGCACCGCCATTCCTGACGGCATTTACGCGACGCTCACCGCCCCCTATTGGCTTGAAGTGAAAAACGGCCATCTGGCCTATTTAGGCCGTGACGAACCCTTGTATCAAGATAAGGAGGGTTATGCGGTGTCCTTATCCGCCCACCAGCCCCTACGCCTGAAATGGACCGGTACGGCGGTGGAAGGTGAAGTTGGCCACGTGCCGCGCTGTTTTGTGCCCGTCACGCCGAGTAATGACTGTCTGAAGAACGTGCAAGGCATCTGGTATCACCCGGAATATCGCACCGCATTCGAAATTCGCGACAATAAGGTGCATATCGGCGTTGGTCCTGCAGCGCAAACGGGAACCTTGCGCTCGCTGGGTCACGGCAGAATGCTGGTTGAATCCCAAGATGGCCCGTGGCTTAAACGTTTTTGCCTGTATTTCCGGGGTTATAACGTCGATCTAATCGCCAACCGCAGCCGGGTACTGACCTACAAGCGCAGCACCGTAATCCATGGTTAATCAATCCATTATGTCGCCTTGCTGGTTTTGACTGCCAGCAGGGTATCAAAGAGCCGCTGCTTATCCGCCTCGCTCAAATTAGCCTGCTGAATGACCTTCACGAATGCTTGGCGCTCATTTTCGCCGATCGCGCCGGTTGTCACCTGCCGCACCAGACGCTGTAATATCTCGCTACTCAGGTTGGCAATCTGCGTTCGCACCTGCTCCAATGGCCGGGGCTGCCAGTTTGTTTCCGGCTGCGACAACCAATCGGCTCGATAACGATACTGAATCGCTTTCGCGGCATCCATCTGCGCCTCGATAAACGGCCTTACCGACTCCGGGTCCAAGCCTAGTTGTTCGGCCTCGGCTTGTGCGCTGGCTAACACTTTGCTTTCCTGTTTTTGGTCTTCAATGGGCAAATGGTGTTGAGCCTTGTAACCGGCTACGTCTTTCATATAAGAAAGTCGTTGATTGACCACCTCGGCGATGGGCACAGCATCATTGGCTAAGGCAGAAAAACTGCACAATATCCCCGTCATCAACATCATTTTAAGCATATTCTCACGCTCTCCTGAAATAAAAACTCACCATCGCGCTTAGGGGTTCAAGGATAAGCGAAACCTATTCGTCGTGCCTGCCGACCAGCACCATCAAAACAAGATTCACATTGACGTTGAAATAGATTCCACAGGATTAGTCGAATACGCCGTTAATCACGGAAGCAACAATGGCCGTACTGAGCGCGACCAATACCAGATCATTACCCGCAATACGCCATTCGTATCCTGGATAATGGGGCAACTGGTTTAATAGTGAGGACGGCACTGCCTTTTTGGCGATGCCGGGGGGTAATGGCTTACCTCGCGCCAGATTCTTAGCGATACCCGGCGGTAGGCGACGATAGCCGGTTAGTCCCTGTTTTACCGCCAGTGGGCGTACGCGATCGTAAGACAGACTAACCGAAAGCAGCTCGCCGTGGTTCCCTTTCGCAGGCCGCCCCTTTGCACGGCCATCACTATGGCCTTTGTCTTTACCGTGGTTGCCATGATGGGCGTCATTCCCCTGCCCGTTATCTTTTCCGCCGCGCTCAGCGAAAACCGGCGCGGTGAAGATACCCAGAGATAGCGCCAGCGTCAGTGTTGACAGGAGCATATGCCGTTTTTTCATGTTACAACATCCTATATGGGGGAACGAAAATCACTATAAGTGTAATTCACCCCATAAAGCATGCGGAAAAATCTTATATCTGCCCGGCGTGACGGCCACAAGCGTAACCCGATATTGTTAGTTACCTGATAGCCGCTGTTGGAACGCCTCTCTCGTTTTCTGCCCTTCGGCGATCACTTGCTCGCTCGTTTTTCCGTCTAGTGCTTTTCTCAATTTTTCGCCTAAAACGTGATCGGCATTATCAGCCATCAGGTCTTTAAGATTAACCTGACTTAAAGCAATCGCTCTCAGTGCGTTTTCAAATTCGTCTTGCTTATCCGTCGGCAACGACTCGCGAATTTTTTGGATTGACGCTTTCATGCTGACGTCAGTAGACGCATCAATTTTAGGTTGCTGATCGCAGGCCACTAATAAGAAAAAGGCCGCTGCGATACAAATCCGTGCTTTCAAGTTATTACTCCATTGAATCAAATGATATTGCCGAATGATTATAACCATTAGCCCCCCACAACAGGATAAAAACCGGCAAAGAGCCCTTGATTTACTGTATTCATCGGTAAAGATGCAAAAACACCCTACCACGCATAATTATTCGGTTTTACCGTCTCATTTAGTCAGTTTTTTCTTGCAGCTTAATAGGGATTTCAGTATTTTGGTCGGGTAAAAGAAAGAGTTGGCTTACTTTTTTTTCTTACGCCTCAAATTTTTCATGTCATCCAAATGTGATAAGAAACCTTGTTTCCCGACAATCCGTTCGGGATTCTTTTTCCTATTTAATTAGCGCGACAACGCCAAAGGGCGCTTAGTGTTGAGATTTTGTTGCTAATATCTTAAATTTGTCGCCAAACAAACCTTAACCTCCCGCGGTGGCCAGGCTGGCAACGGGTGGGCGTTCAGGAGCAAGTGAAATGCAAATGACCCTAATGGAATACATCACGCAGCATTTTAACGGCGATCTTCAGCGCTATGCGCAATCAGAAGGCGTGAGCAGGGAACAAATTATCAAGTGGATCGATAATGAATGCTATGTGATCAAAGGACGATTATTTATGCCGGTAAAACACTTACCGTGCGAAGACGTGTTGTCATGACAACAAACGAAGAAAGCCGCCAACAGTCCAATTAAATTCCGGGCGTGAAGCCAAACAGCGCGGCCGCAGCAAGAGTATTATCTTGTTCAGATTGTAAACCCCGCCGAATAAAGCGGGGTTTTTTTGGCGATAATGATCAGAAGTTGTAGCCGACCACCAGATAGTAACCCCAGCCGGTAGATTTGATTGGCCCCTGAGGCGCTTCAATATCAACGCCATCCTGCCATTGCCCACCATTATGGAAGTAACGTGCCACCACCGAGTAGTGCCAGTGATCGTAATTCAGTGCTAAAACATGGCTGGAAGCGATCGAATTGCTGGTACGCGCCTGGCGACCACCGACTTTAAAATCGTCTTTACCCAGATCGGAACCGAAATCAAAGTTAGTGAAACCGATATAGTTCAGGTTACCGCCCCAAACCTGGGTCAGCGGCACAAAGTATTTCACTTTAAATCGGTAACCATCCCAACTGTTCTGGTTCGCTGCGTCGTAGTTCTTCCATTGATATTTGGCGTAAATATTCATCGACAAGCTCATCGGCAGGCCTGTTTCAATGTCGGTACCCAACCCCATATACCACGTGCTCTGGCGCGATAAATCATTGCGGCCCATGTCATAGATAATGTTGTTAGCAAAATACCATTCTTTGAACGGGCCAAAGCTCAGATCGGCACCGGTTAACTTGTCGATAGAGAAGCGCGGCTCAATCTCCATAAACAACGGCGAACCTTTGTCCCAGATACCGCGGTCTGGCGTGTTACCGACACCGAAGAATTTCGGTACATCAATATAGCCATAAAAATCGAACCATTCGTGCTTGGCAAACGCTTCGTACTCCAAGTACACGTCATTATTCAGCTGTGGTCCGAAGCGGGTATGGTAACTCCCGACTACGTTCACACTTTGATGCCACCAATCCGAAAGAAATTGTCCGTCTTTGCTATCAGCCATCGATGATGCACTGTAAGAGGTTGCCAGAAGTACACCTGCTGCAAGAGCGATTTTTTTCATTTTATTACCACATGCTTAAAGGGCCATTGCCTGCCCGTTAGAAAAGATGACAAATGAGTCTGAACGACATCGGGTGTCACGCACGATTAACCGAACACCGCGCGCATTATAGAAATCACTGAGTGTAATAATCTGTGATCCAGTTACCCATTTTGCGAATAAGTAATCGATTGCGTTCTCATTTGTCAAATTATGTTTCATGCAAGTTCACAATCGATGTGATTTTTGTCATGAACGAAGATTTTTTATGCAGGTTTTGTGCCCATTTCAACCAGTATTAGAAATTAGTGTTACGAGCCTTGTTAAGCATAAAACCGGTGCACGGCCTCGTACCGTTTAGCTAACGAGAGTAGGTGATGGGCGGTGTTTTCGGTCGCTATCAGCGAGCCGCAACTTATTGCGGTTGCAAACCGAGCGGTCAAGGGGAAGTGACGATTGCCTACACCAAGGTGCGAAGGCGTTCATGGCTGTAGAGTGCTTTGTCTATGATGTCTGGCGTTACAACATGGCTACCCTGCCGCTCAGGCTTAACTGAGCGACAGTGAGACACCGATAAGCGGTAGGTGCTGCGTCACGTCGGGAGCGGTTCAGCGCGCACCTGGCAACGCTTTAGCTATGTTTTCATCGCGAAAAATCACCTCATCGCCACGCGCAACCTCCCATTCTTTAGGCGGGATGTCGACTTTCGGCGCAGCCGCGATCACTGCCCCTACGATTTGTTTTCCTTCACGCCGTAGAATACTGACATCAAGCTGGTATTCATGGCGTAGATTAGCGGTGGTCAAGCGCACCGTATCGCCGCGTGAGTATACCTGATCGTCAATACTAGGTTGCTGAATAAACAGAATATCGCTTCTCATAGTGCAGGTTCCTTTTGACAGAAGACGTAATCATAGCTTAGTAGAATTTAGTCCCCTGTGAGATGGAAAATATCAACGATCATCCATCAATCAAGCACGGGTTGCCCGCCAACAGATCAAAGAGCCAACAGTCACCATCATCACACCCTGCCAAAAATTGATGGTCAGCGTAGTACTGAGCACCACGGCGGCAAAAACCGATGACAATACCGGGGTAAAATAAGACGCCGTGGCCAACAGCGTCATATTGCCATGCAGAATACCGACGTTCCACGCAGCATACGCGGTCCCCATCGCCATACCGGCACACAGCACCGTCAGCGTGACAGGCAGAGTAAAATGTAAACTGCTTTCAGAGCTAAAGGCATACTTCAACCACAGCGCTAACGCGGTCAGCGTAATAAACAGCACGACGCCATTATGGCCTTGAGCGATACGTTTGGTGACGTTGCAATAAATAGCCCAAATAATCGCTCCGCTAAATGCCAGCGAATAACTGAGAGGATTGCTGTACACATTTACCCGCATTTGTGCCAGCGACCAACCGCCCTCCCCACTCATTATCCAACCAATACCCAGTAGCGCTAACGCCAATCCCGGCATAACCCACCATTTTGCCTTCTGCCCGTTAAATAATATCGCCATCAATACCGTCAGGCTCGGCCACAAATAGTTAATCATCCCAAGCTCTATCGCCTGCATCCGATTACTGGCATAGCCCAAGGATAATGAAAGACAGATCTCATACGCTACAAACAGCAGGCTACCGACGATCAGATAGTTTTTCGGGAACAACGCCAATTTAGGCACCCCCATCACCGCCAATAGGAAAACCGCCCCCACGCTGTAGATCATCGCCGCACCGCCGATAGGGCCTAAATCTTCACTGACGCTGCGGATCAGACCCACGACGCTACTCCATAACACTATCGCCAATAATCCCATCCATGTGGCTTTCTGCGACGCAGATAATAAGGACATCAAGAGAGTTCCATTACTTTAATTTTTATCGGGATTTTCACTGTACCGCGGGGCATGAAAAAATAAAAGTTTAGCCACAAAAAGGTTCAGGGTTTGGCGTGACAGACAGCACGGGGCTGCCGTGTTGTAGAGACCCCACGTAAGTCGCTTCGGCAAGCTTGGGGAGTCGATATGCCCCCCAAGCGACGACGGCATTACTGCTGCGTTTGACGTTTAAACTGGGGCGGTGGTTGACGAAAACGCCGGGTGAGATACACCAGATAGCCAAAGCCCAACGCAGCCCATGTCAGCCCCATCGTCAGCGAGCTCTTTTCCAGGTTTAGCCACAGCACACCGACGGTGAGTGCACCAACCAACGGCAAAATCAGGAAGTGAAAGCGATCGCGCCAAGTCTTGTTGCGCCCTTCACGAATAAAGAAGTGGCTGATTACCGACAGATTGACGAAAGTAAACGCCACCAGCGCACCGAAATTGATCAGCGCAGTAGCCGTGACCAAATCAAACCACAGCGAGGATAGTGCCACGATGCCAACCATCACCACATTAAGCGTCGGCGTCCGCCATTTCGGGTGCACATAACCGAATATTTTTTCAGGGAATACGTTATCACGCCCCATCACATACAACAGGCGAGAAACGCTGGCCTGCGACGCCAAACCGGAGGCCAACGTATTAATGAACGTGGTACACAGAAAAATAGACATGAACAGCTTTCCGCCAACGTACAGGGCAATTTCCGGCAACGCGGCATCCGGTTGTTTAAAGCGTTCAATAGTAGGAAAAAACAGCTGAATAAAAAATGAAACGCTAATGAAAATCACGCCACCATACAAGGCCGTCAAGAAGATAGCGCGCGGAATAACTTTAGCAGCATTGGGTGTCTCTTCACTCAACGTGGTGACGGCGTCAAAACCGAGAAATGAAAAGCACAGAATGGTCGCCCCGGTGATAATCGGTAACAGGTGCGCATTTTCACTCACAAAAGGTTGTAAGCTCCATACGGTGCCAACCCCTTCCCCCTTATTTAATCCATGGATGACCAAAAAAATAAATACCGCGATAATCATCAGTTGCACTAAAACGAATAGCGTATTGAAGTTCGCGACCACATTAACGCTTTTCAGGTTGATGGCCGTCATAATACACACAAAACTAGCCACCCAAACCCACGGAGGAACCTCAGGAAACAACGCGGTGAGATAAATTTTTGCCAGTAAGGTATTAATCATCGGTAAGAACAAATAGTCCAAGAGCGATGACCAGCCGACCAAAAAACCCACGTGGGGATTTATCGCTTTTTGTGCGTAAGTATAGGCGGAGCCTGCGGCAGGAAATTGGCGCACCAGTTTGCCATAACTGATGGCAGTAAACAGCACGCCCGCTAACGCAAATAAATAAGATGCAGGAACATGACCATCCGTCACACCGGAAACAATACCAAAAGTATCGAATACCGTCATCGGCGTCAGATAGGCCAGCCCCATCATGACCACTTGCCACAATTTAAGGGACTTTCGCAGTTGCGGTTTGTCCGCGTCATTACTTTCGGTGGCGCTTATTGTCATGGGAGTTTCCTCACCGGCGTCCTGTACGCCCAATAGGAAGAAAGCAACCGCGACGCGCAGCCTCGCCAGGCCACAGGATAGCCGACAAAATACGCCTTACGCGAGCGGTAAGTCTGGTTGCATGAATCAGGCGTTTTTCAGCATCCATTCAATTTCAGTTTCGGTGATCAAGCGCTCAAATTGTACCAGTTCATCGGTTTTGCAGGCGAGATAAACATGGCTAAATCGTTTACCGAGCAAGGCCGTCAGCTCTGGGTTATGTTCAAATTCATACAGCGCATCGCTCTGACGGATCGGAAACGGCAAGCCTTCTTGCTCTAAACCGTTACCCGTCACCGGTTCCGGCAACGGCAGCGCCGTTTCTAATCCGTATACTATACCGGCCAATATCGCCGCCATGACTAAATAAGGGTTCGCATCAGCGCCGGCGACACGATACTCCACTCGGTGATTATCGCGATCGCCACACGGAACCCGCAACGCTACGGTTCGGTTGTTATGGCCCCAAGAGGCCTGCGTCGGTACGTACATGCCCGGCTGAAAGCGGCGATAAGCGTTAACGTTCGGTGCCAACAAGGCCATCGACGCAGGCATCAACGCGATCATCCCGGCTAACGCCTGCTGCATCAGCGCAGAGTCTTCACCATCATCATCGGCAAAGACGTTACTGCCGTTATTGTCGAGCATACTGATATGGACATGCATACCGCTGCCCGCATGCTCTTCGTACGGCTTAGCCATAAAGGTCGCCTGCATTTGATGCTTTTCCGCCACCATGCGAATCAAGCGCTTTAACGCTAACGCGTGGTCGCAGGCTTGTAGCACATCATGCGTATGATGCAGGTTGACTTCGAACTGACCGGGCGAGGCTTCCGCCACCGCACCATCAGCGGGAATGCCCTGCAAGTGCGCTAGTTCATCAATCTCACTGAGTACATCAGCAAAGTGGTTGAGATTATCCACCGAATAGACCTGGCTTTGGGTATTACGTTCCTGCGTGCCCGGCGCACATGGCGGCTGTAAATCGCCTTCGGCATCACGCTGACGATCGATCAGATAGAACTCCAACTCTACCGCTACCACAGGCGATAATCCGCGCTGGCGCAACTGCTGCCATACGCGGTTCAACACATTGCGTGGTTCAACGTCAAAGGGAGTGCCATCTTCGTCCAACATAGTAAGCAACACCTGACCGATATATTGCGGATCGGCCGCCGATGGCGTTAACGTCCCCAGCACCGGCACACAAATATGATCCGGCTCACCTAACTCCTGCCCCAGCCCCGCCTCTTCAACCACATTACCCAGAATATCCATCGCGAATACCGACGCCGGGAAGTAACACCCTTTCTCTAACTTGTTCAGCCCAGCGACTGGTATACGTTTACCCCGGAAGCTGCCGTTAAGGTCGGTCAACAAAACATCAATATGTTGTGTTAACGGATAGCGCTCTAGAAATGTCTTCACTTCACGCTGGAAGGAACTACTTCGTCTGTCTTCATTTTTTTGAACAAAGTTTTCCACTTCTACAATGTTGGTCTGCATGGTTCACCCGCCGTTATGTTTGGTCAGTGGTTCTCACACGTTATCACCGTCGTGATTGACGATTATCCTGCTCGATATAATGCCCACCAATGAAACATAGTTGCAACAAAATTGTTTTTCAAGTGTTAATTTGGTTTGAATATTGGTTTTTTGACTGCTAGATTTATTAAATATTGAACAATGGAGACAACAATTAGGCATATCGTTCATAATTTCGAACACACAAAGGGGATAGCATGGGCAATATATTTAACAGACCGATTATCGGTATCGTAATGTGCAGGAACAGGTTAAACCAACACCCAACACAGACCTTGCAAGAAAAGTACCTGCATGGGGTCGTTGCCGCTGGCGGATTACCCGTCGCGCTGCCGCATGCGCTGGCAACGCCGGATATGCTAGAAAATTTATTACCGCATCTTGACGGCGTGATGCTACCCGGTAGCCCCAGCAATGTGCAGCCGCACCTTTATGGTGAAAACGGCGATGAGCCTGACGCCGATCCAGGGCGTGATGAACTGAGCCTGGCGTTGATCCGCCTGGCACTAGACAGGCGCATTCCCCTTTTCGCCATTTGCCGCGGCATGCAGGAAATGGTGGTGGCCACCGGCGGTACCCTGCATCGCCGTTTATATGAATTGCCTACCTTGTTGGAACACCGCGAAGATCACGATCTGCCATTAGAGCAACAGTATGCCCCCGCCCACGAAGTGATCGTGGAAGAAGGCGGGCTGCTCTCGCAATTGATTCCTGATTGCAACCGATTCTGGGTCAACTCACTGCACGGACAAGGTGCCAAAAGCCTCGGTTCCAACGTTCGGATTGAAGCACACGCTGCCGATGGGTTGGTGGAAGCGATCAGCCTCCGCGATCAGCCATTTGCATTGGGCGTGCAATGGCACCCGGAGTGGAACAGCGATGAATACGCGCTCTCCCGCCTGCTGTTTGAGGGGTTCATTACCGCATGTCAACACTATCGCAAGGAAAAACGCCCATGAGCGATGTCAGCTTGGCACCGGGAAAACGTCTGTCACAGATCCGTCAGCAATTAGGTTTGTCGCAGCGCCGCGTGGCCGAACTGTCTGGATTAACCCATAGCGCGATCAGCACCATTGAGCAGGACAAAGTCAGCCCCGCCATCAGTACGTTACAGAAATTACTGACGGTGTATGGCCTCTCTCTGTCGGCATTTTTCGCAGAGTCGGAGAAACCGGCAGAGCCGCAAATTGTGATCGAACATAAAGATTTGATCGAAATTGGCAGCCAAGGCGTTTCAATGAAATTGATCCACAACGGTGACCCCAACCGCACGCTGGCCATGATGATCGAAACCTATGAGCCGGGCACCACCACCGGCGAACGCATTAAACATCAGGGGGAAGAGATCGGCACCCTATTGGAAGGCGAAGTGGTATTGCAGGTTAACGGCCAAGTTTACCACCTGGAAGCAGGCCAAAGTTACGCCATCAACACCGGCATTCCCCACAGTTTCAGCAACACGTCGGCACGTATTTGTCGCATTGTCAGCGCCCACACACCGACGACATTCTGATTAACGGAGCAAGGTATGGACTTTCACCACCTGCAATACTGGCAGCAACGGGCGCAAGCCCTGACTATTGAGAACCGACTGTTTATTAATGGCCAATATCTGTCGGCCGCCGAAGGGGGAACCTTTGCGGTGGACGATCCCGCCAGACGATGCGAATTGACACAGGCGGCGCGCGGCACCGGCGTTGATATCGATCTGGCAGTCAGCGCCGCGCGTGACGTTTTTGCGCGCGGCGACTGGTCACACGCCACCCCGACACAACGCAAGAACACATTATTGCAATTGGCGGCGCTGATAGAGCAGCATGCAGAACAGTTAGCCCTGCTGGAAACGCTCGATACCGGCAAACCGATTCGCCACAGCCTGCGTGATGATATTCCCGGCGCCGCGCGGTGCATTCGTTGGTATGCCGAAGCCATTGATAAAGTATACGGCGAAATAGCCCCCACCGGCGGTGATGCGCTGGCGCTGATTGCGCGTGAACCCATCGGTGTGGTCGGTGCCATTGTTCCGTGGAACTTCCCATTGTTGCTGGCCTGCTGGAAGCTCGGCCCTGCGCTAGCCGCAGGTAACAGCGTGGTACTCAAACCCTCAGAAAAGTCCCCTTTAAGCGCGCTCTATCTTGGTCAGTTAGCCAAACAGGCCGGTCTGCCCGATGGCGTGCTGAATATCGTCGCCGGTTACGGCCATGACGCGGGTAAAGCGCTGGCGCTGCATAACGACGTAGACGCCCTCGCCTTTACCGGTTCCACCGCCGTCGCCAAGCAGCTCATGGTCTATGCTGGCGAGTCAAATATGAAACGCGTATGGCTGGAAGCGGGCGGTAAAAGCGCCAATATTATTTTCGCAGACTGCCCGGATCTGGATAAAGCGGCACAGCATGCGGCCGCTGGTATCTTCTACAATCAAGGCCAGGTCTGCATTGCGGGTACCCGCCTGCTGGTAGAAGAAAGCATCCAGCAGGCATTCTTACAGAAACTGCGCCACTACGCGGCCGCCTTCATCCCCGGCAACCCACTCGATCCGGCCACGGTGATGGGCACGCTGATTGACGCGACTCACAGCGAAAAAGTCGCCAAGGCTATCGAGCAGGGTATACAGCAAGGGGCAACGCTATTTCTTGATGGCCGCCAACACCCGTTGGGCGATCATGACAGCTATCTCGGCCCCACCATCTTGACCCAGGTAGACAACCAGATGGCCGTCGCACGGGAGGAAATCTTCGGCCCGGTAGTGGTTGTGACGCCGTTTAACGGCGAGCAACAGGCCTTAGCGCTGGCCAATGATAGCGAATACGGGCTCGGTGCCGCCTTGTGGACACGAGATTTGTCACGTGCCCATCGTCTTGCTCGCCAACTGAAAGCCGGCTCAGTCTTCATTAATAATTATAACGAAGGCGATATGACCGTTCCGTTCGGCGGCTATAAGCAAAGTGGCAACGGCCGCGATAAATCATTACACGCGTTGGATAAATTCACCGAACTGAAAACCACCTGGATTTCTCTCGAATAAGGACGGATAACATGACTGAACACGCGAAAAGTTATTATGCGGCAACCGCCAATCCCCATCAGCCTTATCCGCAGTTAAATGAGTCGATCGAATGTGATGTCTGCATCATCGGCGGCGGCTATACCGGTTTATCCTCCGCCCTATTTTTGGTCGAGGCCGGTTACGACGTAGTGTTGCTGGAATCTGCGCGCATAGGTTTCGGCGCCAGCGGACGCAACGGCGGGCAATTGGTGAACTCCTACAGCCGCGATATTGATGTAATAGAAAAACGTTATGGTGCAGATAGCGCGCGCATGCTGGGCAGCATGATGTTTGAAGGTGCAGATATTATTCGCAGCCGTATCGAACGTTACGCCATCCAGTGCGACTATCGCCCCGGCGGGATTTTTGCCGCGTTGAATAACAAACAGTACCACGCTCTGATCGAACAAAAGGAAAACTGGGCGCGCTACGGCAATACGCAATTGGAGTTGCTGGACGCGGAGAGAGTCCGTAAAGAGGTTGCCAGCGATCGGTATGTCGGCGCTCTGCTCGATCACAGCGGCGGGCACATTCACCCGTTGAATTTAGCGCTGGGCGAAGCTGAAGCTATCCGCCAGCACGGTGGCCGCATCTTCGAACAATCGGCGGTAACGCATATCGAGCATGGCGAGCCCGCTCTCGTCAGCACCGCCCACGGCCAAGTTAAGGCACGCTATGTGATCGTGGCCGGTAACGCGTATCTGGGTGACAAACTGGAACCCAAGTTGGCCAAAATCAGTATGCCCTGCGGAACCCAAGTGGTCACTACCGAACCGCTGGAGGCCGAGGTCGCACACTCGCTGATTCCACAAAACTATTGCGTAGAAGACTGCAATTATCTACTGGATTATTATCGCCTGACCGCCGATAACCGCTTACTGTACGGCGGTGGCGTGGTGTACGGCGCACGCGATCCCGATGATATCGATAATCTAATTCGTCCTAAACTGCTTAAAACTTTCCCACAGTTAAAAGGTGTGCGTCTTGACTATCGCTGGACGGGGAACTTCTTATTAACCCTCTCGCGTATGCCACAGTTCGGCCGCTTGGAGAATAATATTTACTATATGCAGGGTTACAGCGGCCATGGCGTCACCTGTACTCATTTGGCGGGGAAATTGATCGGTGAACTGATGCGCGGTGATGCGGAACGGTTTGACGCTTTTGCCAGGTTGCCCCACCTGCCTTTCTGCGGCGGGCGCAATCTGCACATTCCGTTTACCGCCATCGGAGCGGCGTACTACAGTATCCGCGATCGGATAGGCGTATAAACAGGCTCTTTGCTCCTTATGATGAGGGCGCAGCCACCAGCCCATTGCGCCCTCAGCTTAGGTCTTAAACTATTTTAGGTTGGCCGTCTGATGCCGTTGCGCCACCATCGACCGGAATGTTCGCGCCGTTAATAAAGCTGGCATCCTCACTGGCGAGAAAAGCCATCACCGCAGCCACTTCTTCTGGCTCGGCGGCGCGGCCTAATGCAATACGTTCGTTAAACTTATCGCGGATCTCCTGCGGCCAGCCGTTGGTCATGTTGGTTTTTACCAAACTTGGACAGACTGAATTGACGCGCACGCCATCTCCACCGTGATCCAACGCCATCGCCCGCGTTAGGTTGACGACCGCGCCTTTTGCCGCGCAGTAATACGCCGCTCCCCAGTCACCGCCTAACCCCGATACCGACGCCGTATTTACAATACAGCCTTTGCTTTTCAGCAGGTGGGGCAAGGCAAACTTAGAACAGAACACCACGCCATCAATATCGACACCAGCAATACGACGCCAATCCTCGATGCTGGTTTCCAGCACGCTGCCTGCGACATGAACGCCGGCATTATTGATCAGCACGTCGATACGACCATATTTCAGCGCGATGTCATTCATCATTTTTTCCACCGCAACGGCATCGGAAACATCGATATCCACCGCATAGGCTTTATCTTTTGGTAACGAAGCCGCCACAGTATCAACCGCCTGTTTTGCCCAATCTGCTAGCACCACAATGGCACCTTCTGCTGCAAATCGACGCGCTGCTGCTTCTCCCATTCCGTTACCTGCGCCAGTAATGATCACCACTTTATTATCAAAACGCATAGAACCTCCCCCATGTGAATAGAATTTGTATATGTCATACAAATATTTAATCTATCCGAGGATAGTCCTGTTAAACGCCGTCGGCCAGTCAAAACGTGCGTTTTAATAACCCTAAAGGGTTACCTTCGTTGTGCATTTCGGCTATCGCCCGTTATTTTTCTTCAATCGGTATCACCAATAAATCAACATGCAGATTATTAATCGCCTGCCGCGTTGACGACATCAATCGCCCCCAGAAGTCACGATGATGACCGAAAATAATCAAATCGAACCCCTTCTCTTGCACCGCGATATTCAACTCTTCGGTCAGCTCGCCACGGCCAATAATGATTTCGTCCACGGGATAAGCAGACTGATTTTTTATGGTTTCCAAGATTTTTTTGGCACGCTCAGAGAAGGTATGATGCGTATAATCATAAGATCCCACCCCCAGTTCGGCGTAATAACCGGTATGGTGGACATCAATGTAAATCAATGAGAGTTTGGCGTTCAGTGCACCGGCTAATTTGGCGCCTCTATCCAGTAGAATTTCAGCGTCCTCACTGAGATCGGTTGCAATGACGATATGTTGATATGTCATGATCACTGCCCTCCGCGTTGCGCTTAAGAACAGACGGCAGTTCTTACCCACGTTTACCGCTACCTGCCGCTAATAAAAGTTTAGTTTAATAGTGTAATTATTGCATTTGTTTCATTTTATAATCTTGATGACAAAGCACTCGGCTTACGCAATCGCAACATTATCACATTGATAAAATCTACCTTGTTCTCGATCAAATAACCTTAAGTCAAATTCAGCTAAGATATTTCTTGTCACGAATTATCTTATATCGTCCGGGAGCTACGCTGATTTGAGCCACGTTATTTATCGCATTGAGGACAGCATCATTTTTTGTCCTAAATCCATAGGCTTTTATCAACAAAGTCTTGCCAGCGAGCACGTGGCTATCTCTGCCGCCGCCGCCAGGCTTTTTACGCTACTAATTAAACATAAAGGTGAAGTCGTTGAGCGCGATACCATTTTGACAAAAGTCTGGGATGATCATGGTCTGCAAGCCAGCAACAATAACCTCAACCAATGCCTAAGCATATTACGCCGCATCATCAAAACGATGGGTGTAGAAAAAAATGTCATTGAAACCATTCCAAAAGTTGGGTTAAAAATTGCTAATGATGTTCTGATTGAAGCGCTAAGCATCTCACCTGATGGCGACATTTTATCCCGTGTCGCGCACACTAAAAAAGCGCAGAAAGAGAAGAAAAATGGTTTGGTATTCAGCATGTTTGCATTAATTTTCTTATTGCTGATTAGTGTTTCGTTTAATGTTGCGCATTACTATAAAATCCATCGAAATACGCCATTTTGGGTATCAAAAGGTACGCAAATTAATAGCCATTCATCCTTCTCCCAGCACATCCGGGCGCGGTTGCGGAGCTCTTTCGAAGAATATTCCTAACTGAAAAAAGATGACGCAGGCCAAATCCATATAGTTGCTGTAGTTAATTATATCTTAACGATAAATACCCGCATCACTAGCCTTATATTCATTTACTTCAGTAACATATCGAGCATTTTTTGAAATGTTGGACAGGCTAAATGATGGTCGGCGGGGCATTGCGCCACATGGCGTAAACCATCACGCACCGCTTTTAACCGCCTGATGGTGTTGTCCACCTCTTCGGCTTTGGTCAGCAAATGTTGTCGGTCAATGTGCATTTCCCCCCGCTCATCAAACATCGCCCCTATTTCTGCCAGCGTCAGCCCCGCCTGACGCCCCAGATTAATCAACGCCAATTTTTGCAGTACCTCTTCACCGTACTGTCTTCTTAAACCTCGGCGCCCGATTGAACGAATTAAACCTTTATCCTCATAAAAGCGCAGCGTAGACGGCTTCAGGCCGGTACGTTTTACTACTTGCGCTATATCCAGCTCAATCATACTTGACCTCAAGTTAACTTTACGTTGCAAAATAGCGCCACTGTCTCACGACGGCTGTCCGCCACACTTAATGAGGGTACAAAACGATGACGACAACCGCATTAATTATCGCAGTTCTGTTTATTGGCATTATCGCCACCGGCGTGATGGATCTGTGGGCCTTTTTTCAACGCCGGATAGTCGGTATACACACTCTGGATTATGCATTGGTTGGCCGCTGGCTTGGTTTGATGCGCCGGGGGCAATTCCAGCATCAATCAATCATTTCTGCCCCCACTATTCGCTATGAACGTCTGCTCGGGTGGTTAGCGCACTATGCCATTGGCATCATATTCACCATGATACTGGTGGCGATCGTCGGCCCCGCTTGGCTACGGCAACCGACTCTCATGCCCGCCCTCATGGCCGGTGTCATCAGCGTAGCCGCCCCTTGGCTGATCATGCAGCCCGCATTCGGCCTCGGAATCGCCGCCGCCCGAACCCCTTCGCCACGCCAAGCACGCTGGCGCAGCGTTCTTACCCATACGGTATTTGGCTGTGGGCTGTATGCGGCGGCCGTATTATTTAATTTTTTCCGCCCTTTACTCTAAGGCTGTTTTATCGTACTCATTGCCCGGTGATCTGAAACACCCTTAGCCTGTTTTGCTTCCCCCACGGGCGATGATGCATACCGCCCAACAAATCAGGGTTATTCACTTCCCTATGCGTTTATTACCAACGTTTTTTTACCTGTTATGTGAGGATATAGGCAACGGTGTCACTCGCCGTATTCTGGCACATGGCGGAAGATGATGGCGGTTGAAGCGCATTTCACCCAGGGCGCGGTTGGGGCCTGACAGCATCACTCGCTTGAGCAATTGGCCTACGTTTTTTCTGGTCGCTTTACCTTTACCATCGCTGAAGAAACGTAGCATGTCAGCACTGGCTATACGCTGTATAAATCGCCCATACCGTTCACGGCTGCGTTTGCCTTGATGCCGGAACGCGGTTGGATGCATTCACTCCGCAACGCGAGGATTTTTTGTCTAACCGCTCGCCCTGTTATCGGCGATAACCGCTCAGCAAATTTCTTTCAACCTTCATCACATTCCTGAACCTATTCAGTACGTTTTTTGCGTAACCCGATCGCAAATCACATCGTCCCCACTAGATCAACAAATCCACCATGTTGTATACGAGTTAAGCGTAATGTTACTCGTTTGTTTCAAAACACCTGGGCTCATCATGAAGAATAGAAAAATAAAGTTATTCGTAGGCGTTACTGCAGCCATCGCCGTGGTCACGCTCGCCGTCATCGGTAAAGTCGAAAATGCACATAAAACCTTCCTTTCTGTCGCCACGGCCTCCACGGGGGGCACCTTTTACCCCATGGGCGTAGGACTTGCCAACGTCTGGAGCAACCAATTAAAACCAGATGGTATTCAGGTAACCGGGCAATCTTCTGCCGGTTCGATAGAGAATATCGATTTGTTGCAAAAAAATGAGGCGCAGCTAGCTATCTTACAAAGCCTGATTGCAACCGAAGCCTTTGAAGGCGTGCGGAACTTTGATCACCGCGCCTATAAAGATTTACGTGCGATCTCGATGTTGTGGCCCAACGTCGAACACTTTGTGATGCTGGAGAGTAAAGTCAAAGACGGCACGCTAAACGACATCGCGGGAACACGTTTCTCGGTTGGGCCACAGGCCAGCGGCACCGAGCAATCGACGATCGTTATTCTGCAAGGCGTGGCGCTAAGCAAGAAATCTATCTCACCAGAATATCTGGGTTACGGCGACACTGTTTCAGCCATGCGCGATGGCCGCCTTGACGGAGGTGCACTACCCGCCGGCGTGCCCGCGGCGGCGGTGACCGATATGTATGCCAGCGGTATTCCATCACGCATATTAGACGTAACCGATGAGCAGCTAACCCAGATCAACACCATCGCCAACGCCTGGTTCCGCTTTGACATTAAGCCGAATACCTATCCGCGCCAGACCAAGTCGGTTGCTACTATCGCCCAGCCGAACATCTTGGTTTCTATTCGTCAGATAGATGAAAAAATTATCTATGACCTGACTAAAACCCTGTTCGAAAATCTGCCAGCAGTCCATCAGGTACACAGCGCGGCCAAGTATATCTCGCTTGAAAATGCGCTAAAAGGCGTATCCGTACCCTTGCATATTGGGGCCTACCGTTATTTTCGCGAAGTAGGCGTGCAGATCCCCGATTACCTCATCCCACCTGAAGCAACAGATACCGTGGTGTCTAGCCACTCGGAGGCATTATGAATACCAATAACTTGCCCCCGTCATCCGCGGGGGATCTGGATAAAGAGGCGGGTGCCGGTAACCGCCCATTAACGGGTATCGCGTTACAATTGGCCACACTGTTGGCTATTGCCATTTCCCTGTATGCCATCTACGCCAATGCGCTGGCGAACACCCAAGAGTTCTACCGTAATACCACGTTTCTCAGCGGCATTTTGATCCTCGGCTTTATTCTGTTTCCGTTTGCCAAAAAGCATGCCACCGCGGGCTTTAACCGCTGGGATTATCTGTTCATCGTACTGACGCTGGTAAGTTACGGTTATTTCTATTTCAATTACCTTGACCTGCATGTGGTGCGCAAGAGTATTCCCAACACGACCGATTATCTGATGGCAGCTTTGGGGATCGCCGTTTTGTTTGAAGCCGCACGCCGCACTACCGGTTACTTCATTCCCAGTTTGGCGACGTTTGCCATTATTTATGCCCTGTTCGGTCAATATTTCCTGGGTATCTTCGGTCACGGCGGTTTTTCCCTTGAACGCTTGCTATATCGCCTGTTTATGACCAGCGAAGGGATCTTTGGCATTACACTGTCGACCGCCTCAACCGCTATTGCTGTGTTTATTTTGTTTGGTTCATTCCTCAGCGTGAGCGGTGCAACTCAGTTATTCAACGATCTGGCGTTAGCCATGGCTGGCCGCCGACGTGGTGGCCCTGCGCAGGTAGCCGTGATTTCCTCAGCACTGACCGGCTCGCTCAGTGGCAGTGCGGTTGCCAATGTCGCCACCACCGGAACCTTCACCATTCCGCTGATGAAAAACATCGGCCTGTCACCACGCTTTGCTGGCGCGGTGGAAGCCACGGCATCAACCGGCGGCATGATCATGCCACCGATCATGGGCGCCGCAGCGTTCATCATGGCGGGTTTTCTTGGCATTTCGTACACCACCATCGTGATTGCAGCCATCGTGCCCGCACTGCTGTACTACGCAGCCTTGATCATCGCCATCGATCTGGAAGCAAAAAAGCAAGGGTTGAAAGGGCTCAGCAAAGAGCATATTCCACAGGTCAAAGCGATACTAAAAGCGCGTGGTTTATTGTTGTTGCCGCTGGTGATCGTCATCGGTACGCTGCTCGTAGGGAAAACACCAATCTACGCGGGTTTTCTCGGCATTATTGCCATTATTGTCGCCAGTTGGATCACACCAGATAGCTCGGTACGCATGACCCCAAAAAAAATCGCCGAAGCGTTAAACGAAGCGGCACGCGGATCGATCCAGGTGACCATCGCCTGCGCGGCGATTGGCGTGATCATCTGCGTCGTCACCATGACCGGCATCGGCTCTACGCTGGCATTCAACATCGTTTCGCTCACCAATAATACATTGTGGATGATTCTGCTGGTCGTCATGGCAGTCTGCATCGTGCTGAGTATGGGGCTCCCCTCCACCGCGTTGTATATCGTGGTGGCCGTGACCGTCTCACCTATTTTGATCAAAGCGGGCGTCATGCCGCTGGCGGCGCACTTCTTTGTATTCTGGTTTGGTGCCTTGTCCAACATTACGCCTCCGGTGGCGTTAGCCAGTTACACTGCCGCCAGCATCGCTCGCGCCGATCCGATGCAAACCTCATGGGATGCAGTACGCTTAGCGCTGCCGGGCTTTATTATCCCCTTTATCTTGGTGTATAACCCGGCGCTGCTGATGCAAGGTGACAACCTGAGCGTACTCTCGATGATTCACATGATCGTGACCGCTCTGGTTGGGATTTATGCGCTCTCAATTGCCAGT
The DNA here is from genome assembly GCF_050268245.1 of Serratia sp. NPDC078593. Lineage (NCBI taxonomy): Bacteria > Pseudomonadati > Pseudomonadota > Gammaproteobacteria > Enterobacterales > Yersiniaceae > Serratia > Serratia sp. NPDC078593. The sequence continues at coordinate 55,428 of NZ_JBNNGK010000018.1, forward strand.
GCCAACTTCTGGCTACATCAAACCCATTGGTTAGAGCGCATTCTGTTTATCATTGCCGCTATTTTGCTGATTAAACCTGGCTTGTGGACCGACATGGCAGGCGCCGCGTTGATTACCCTCGCAGGTCTGATGCATGTAGTGCGCTATAAACAGCATACCGCACTACACAACAACCTTTCCGAAGGGAATAAATAAAAACAGAGCAATATCAACGTACCAGAGTAAAAACCGCCGACAAGGATGTACGGCGGTTATCATTCATCTTGAACGCGCTGTTTATCATTATCACGACGCGGATCGATAGCCCGCACGGCGACGTAAAGGCGCCCCACCATTAGCCCCGTCGCCCTAGCTTGCCATGACGAGAAAGACATATCATTCAATCGCGAACGCATACTGAAAACCTGCCCATCGCAGTTGCCGCCCATTTTGTAACTAAAGTAAGCCACAAACCCGGCAATAGCCTGTGATACTCTGTTACCGCTAGCGGCACTTATCTGCATTCCTCGTTAGAATAATCCTTCGCCATCCCCATTCGGAGAACGTCATGCCTAAACAACGGCTGCCGATGAAACTCAGCACTACGCTCACACTGATGGTTTCGGCCATTATCGCGTCGGTACTGTTGGTGGTTTATGCTCTGTTTTTCGTGCAGATGAATCATCAAGGGCAGGATCAATTGCGTCAAAAAGCGCTGGCGATCGCCGAAACCGTGGCGCTAGCGGATACCGTTATCCATGGCCTCCAGCAACAGCACAGCGCACACATTCAGCAGTTTGCCGAACACGTGCGCCAGAAAAATGAATTACTGTTTGTGGTGGTGCTGGATATGGCTGGCATCCGTTATTCGCACCCCAAACCGGCGTTAATCGGCCAGCATTTTATTGGCGACGATCTCGCTCCCGCACTACTGGGTAAGCCTAACAGTGCGATTAATCGGGGTACGCTGGCCCCGGCGTTGAGAGTGTTTGTGCCGGTTTATAATGCGCACCACCAGCAAATTGGCGTTGTTGCGCTCGGTATCGCGCTGGATACCGTGCAGCGCGTGGTCGCGGAAAGCCGTTGGATCATCTACTGGACGCTGGCCTTCGCCGCGCTGGTCGGTACGCTGGGTGCCTTTTTTTTGGTGAAAGCATTGAAGCGCATTATGCTCGGCTTCGAACCTTATGAGATTTCCAACTTATTCGAACAACGCAACGCGATGCTGCAATCGATCAAAGAAGGCGTGATTGCCGTTGATGACCAATCCCGCATTACCATTATCAACGACGAAGCAAAACGCTTGTTGCGGCAAAGCGGACCATTTGAGAATCTGCTGTTATCTTCCGCCAGCAAACACTGGCCAGCACAACTCCACCTAGCTGATGTATTGGAGAGTGGAAAACCGCAGCGCGACCGACAAATTACCTTTAATGGCAGCGAGCTGCTGACAAACACGGTGCCGGTCATTGTTAAAGGCCAAGTGATTGGTGCGATTGCCACGTTCCGCGATAAAACGGAAATCAGCCGTTTGTTACAACGCCTGAACGGTATGGCGCAATACGCAGATGCGCTACGGGTGCAATCACACGAATTTATGAATAAGTTGCATGTTATCCTCGGGCTGTTACACATGAAAGCTTATCAGCGCCTGGAGCATTACGTTATTAGTACCGCCAGCAATTATCAGGAAGAGATTGGCACGTTATTAGGTATGATTAAATCGCCAGAGGTGGCAGGATTCCTCATCGCAAAAATCAACCGGGCGCGCGAAGCAGGCGTTGAACTGACCCTAGAAGAAGGCAGCTTACTGCCAGAAATTGATGATGCAGACATTACCCATGTGTTAATCAGCGTGCTGGGTAACTTAATTGAAAATGCCCTTGATGCTATCGACGGCGACGAAGGCCACGAAATTACGCTACGCCTCCATCATCACCGCGATCAATTACATTGTATCGTGAGTGACGACGGCCCCGGAATTGCTTCAGCCCTCAGCGCCCGTATTTTTGAACACGGCTTTTCCACTAAGGGAGCAGGACGGGGAGTTGGCTTGGCGCTAATACGCAATCATTTGGAAAAACTGGGCGGCGGTATTGATTTTGACTCCACACCGGGCGAACTGACTCAGTTTTATGTGCATATTCCCTATCAGGCTAAGAGCTGACGCTATGATTAACGTTTTAATTGTCGATGATGATCCGATGGTTGCGGAACTCAATAAATATTATCTTAGCCAGGTCAATGGCTTTCAATGTCAGGCAACGGTCGCCACCTTAGCGCAAGCCCATGCGTTGCTTATGGATGCCAACGTCAGTATCGATCTGGTGCTGCTGGATATCTATATGCAGCAAGAGAACGGTCTGGATTTACTGCCCGCGCTGCGCGAGCTAGGCGAAAAGACGGATGTCATCGTCATTTCCTCCGCCAGTGATGTCGATACGGTACAAAAAGCACTCCATTACGGCGTAGTTGACTATCTGATTAAACCTTTCCAATTCAGCCGGTTCAAACAGGCATTGAGTCATTATCAGCAACAATCGCAAATTTTGGCGCAACGTGAATTTTGCGCCCAGTCCGATGTCGATAATCTGCTACGCCGTCCCCCCACCGGCAAAGAAAACCAAAAGTTACCAAAAGGGCTGACCAACATTACCCTCAGCACGGTATGTGAGTGGATCGACCAACAGCACGATACCGAGTTTTCCACCGATAATTTAGCCAACGCCATTGGTATATCACGGGTATCATGCCGGAAATACCTGATTTATTTATCTGATGTGGGGATTCTCGCCACACGTATTCTGTATGGCACCACAGGACGGCCGGTGTATCTCTATCAACTCAAAGCGGATGCGCGTGCACTGCTGCAAACCTATTGCCGCTAACCCCTCTTTCTGCGGCAAAGGCGTCTTTGCCGTGATAACCCGATCACTTTCCCACTCCCGCGCCTATTAACGCCGATGTTCACGCTTAACCGTTTTTTTTAGCGATTTATACTGTGTTTTTTCAAAAAACGGTATGTAAGCCTGCTTAATGTTTTCATGGTAATTGATTAGATATATAACAGTAATATTTTAAAGCATACAACCTAATCGTTAAAAGCCAGTAAAATTAGCCAACAAAAAAATTTATCATACTGTTTTTAAACATATAAAAAACAGCTTGGTTTTTTATGCGTCTTTGAATCAAAAAAAAATACTTAAAAAAAATTTGATCATAAGCGTGATCTAGGTCTAACTTTATTGACGGGAGCGGCTTACTCAGGCAAAGAAATGCCCTATATCGCTGCCACACTCTCGTAACCTTTTAGGAGTAGATAAAGTTAAAAATAGTGTGAAAAGCTGAACCGATCGTGTGTCGTACTTTGCTGACGCCACCGTTAACCACACGATCAAGACTCATCAAGGATGTTGTGGATGCAGTAATCATGAGCGGTGGCCACGGCTGAAAGGCATCACAACTCACGCCTGCGATAAGTTGGCAAGATAGCATTAACGATTTAATAAAACGGCCGCTTTATGTCGTTGGTATCGCGACCGTAAAATAATTGAAATGCCATTAATCTCTGCATCATTGTCAGGAATTTGTTTTGCCATGTGTAAATGGCAAGTATGACGTGATTTTTATTAATAGGGGGTGGAAAATGAAACCGGAAACAGACATTATTCGCGTCGGCGAATGGAATATCTATGTGGAGCGATATATTTACCCAGGTATTACTGAATCGGTTATATGTGTCAATGGATCATTCTCGACGACATTATCCTTCCGTAATTGTGTCAAAAGCCTAAAAAATAGTATGAATGTTATTTTATTTGATCTTCCTTTTATCGGTAAGTCTCGACCACACAATCAATTGAGCCGTCTATTGCCAAAATCCGAAGAAGTCACCATTCTGAACCATTTGATTGAGCGTTATCAACCCACCTCTATTCTTTCCTTATCTTGGGGGGGCGTCGCCACGTTAATGGCCTTATCAACGCGCCCATGCTCGATTAGAAAAGCGATTGTGGCCTCTTTCTCGACCCGAATTACACCCGCCATGCGCAGTTTTATCGCAAGTGCCAAAACTTTGCTGGATGAAGGTAAAAATAACGAAATCGCAACATTACTGAATAATGAGCTCGGCAAATATTTGCCAGGCTTACTCCGGCAGGTTAATCATGAACATATTAAAAACCTTGATCAAGAAGCATACCGTCAGGCCAGTTTTCATATCGAACAAATCTCTGCATTGTGTCATGAAGACTATCTCGATATCTTCCACAATATCGAGACACCGATTATGTTCATTAATGGTGAACGAGATGAATACACTACGCCGGAAGATATTCGTAATATAGAAAACGATATTCAGAACTGTGAGTTTATTACCGTTCCAGAAACCGGTCACTTTCTCGATATGGAAAGCCGCTCAGCTTCACAATGCGTCGGCAGATTTCTTAACAACTACTTTTTGTTAGGAAATGCCGTGGCGTCCTGAGTGCCACAAAATACCCGCGATTAAGGGCGGCGCTCATTACCGTCTGCCTTATGATTCCAGCTTCTGTACGCCTACAGCAGTACCCTCACCAATCAGAAATGGGACGTTGGTCGGGGTGATGACATCAGCATAATCCGCGGGCTCTCATGGCAACAACACACAGCGGCCTTACAAACGGCCCTCGCAAACCTCAGCTTGCTGGCCTGACAGTGACGATATTGTCAACACACTCTACGGGTCGCGTTATAGCGATTTACACTGCGCTTTTCCATAAAATTGGCTTCTCACTCTGCGTAATATTTACTTCATAATTAATAAAAAAATTAACAGTGAAAAGCGAATGCATATAGAACTAATCCTAAAAAAATAACTCATCGGATGAGGCGGTGTGTGGTATTAATTATCTGTTTCTTATAGATTTACTTAAATAAATGACGCTATACCCTCTTTTTTATCGCGGAATAAACACTTAATTAAAATTTGATCAAAAACGTGATCAGGTTCTAACTTTACTCATGACGTCGCGCTGGCTCAGGCTGACGCACTCACTTCACTACTTAAGTATTTCTGCAAAATATCAGGATAATTTATGGCCGAAAATATCGTGAAAAATGTGGTTGATAGCGTATCCACTTTTGTTGATTCCACCGTTAACAGTGGCACAAACGCAATCGATGGCGTAGTTGATGCCGTGACCTCTGGTTCAGGCGGGTTATGGGGGCTGCTAAAGGGCGTTGGCGTAAGCGTCGGTGATTTGGTGCACGACGTGACTAAGTCCGTACTGGATCTGGTCAGCGATCTTACCCAGACAGTCGGTAATTTGGCGGACAACATTACCGAGATCGTTGATCATGCGCTCGATAAAATCGCTGACACCACCGATGTAATTAGTCACACCACCGAGGGCGTAACCAGCACCTCCGTCGACACAACCGATCAACTCATCGCCATACTGCAACAAACTGGCAATGAAACCGTGACCGAAAGCTCGCCAGCCGTGCTAGAAGTGAATGGCGTGGTTGCCGCCACCGACAGCGCCTTGTCTCACGCTATCTAGCATCGCCTTCACTTGAGCCGTTGGCAAATCGAGTTTGAGCACGGCAACAAATAATAGAAAAACAATAAGTATCGGCATTGTTTGCTGGGGATTTATTTTGCCACATTGGCATGGCAAGTATCACTTAATTTGTATTAATGGGGGTGGGAAATGAAACCGGAAACAGGCATTGTTCGCGTCGGCGAATGGCAAATCTATGTAGAGCGATATAACTATCCTGGCGTAACGGAATCCGTTATCTGTGTTAATGGTGCGCTATCGACGACATTGGCATTCCGCAATTGTGTTAAAAGCTTTAAAAATCGCGTTAACGTGATTTTATTTGATCTCCCTTTCATCGGAAAATCACGGCCACACAACCAGTTGAACCGACCATTACCGAAGAGTGAGGAGGTTCTCATTCTAAATAGCCTGATAGAGCATTATCAACCCGCCTATATTCTCTCTGTTTCATGGGGAGGATTGGCAGCTTTAATGGCATTATCGGCCCGCCCTTCTTCGATTCGAAAAGCCGTAGTGGCTTCGTTCTCAACCCGTATTACACCGGCGATGCACAATTATATTGAGCGCGCCAAGGTTCTGTTGGATGAAGGAAAAAACCACGAGGTGGCCACACTACTTAATGACGAAGTCGGTAAATATTTACCGGGCTTGCTGAAACAGGCCAACCATGAACACATTAAAAACCTTGATCAGGAAACATATCGGCAGGCCAGCTTCCATATTGGACAAATATCGTCGTTATGCCATAAAGATTACATCGATATTTTCCGTAAAATTGAAACCCCCATTATGTTCATGAACGGTGAGCGCGATGAATATACCACGCCAGACGATATTCGCGATATGGGTAACTATATTCAGGACTGTGAGTTTATTACTATTCCTGAGGCCGGTCATTTTCTCGATATGGAAAGCCGCCCGGCCGCACAATACGTCGGTCAATTACTTAATAGCTACTTCTTTGTAGAAAAAGCCATGGCCTCTTGATCGTTGCCCCCCCTCCTTTCAGGCCTGGCAGCGCTGCCCGGCCGAGGCAGGCGGCGATCGATATTCAAACGCTCGCGTTTAATCCCATTCAATCTTGCCGCACAATGCCGGTTCGTTTTTAAATGTTTGCTGGCTATCATCCCACTTCAGGTTACCCGTGAAGCCAGGCGGCATGCATACTGAATTGTGTTCATATGAACGGCGATATTTACCAGAACGATGAGAGCGATCATCGGGCCTGTCACCCAGCATCTGTTCGCGTTGACGCCGCCGCTGGCTATCTGCCAATTCCTGCTGCCTTTCTTGTTGAATGGCGCGTTCATTATCGCGAGCCAGTTTCTCCGCATTCCAAATTTGATGACGAGGTAAACTGTGTTTTTCCTGCGCTCCCGAAGACAACGCCTGCTCGTTGGGTTCCGCCGGATGAAATTGTAAATCAATCTGAGCGGATGCCACAGCCGGCCATAATACCGCCATACACAGCGGAAATATCCGTTTCATTTCCCTACTCCTAATTTTTACAACGGTGAAAGATAAGTTTCCTATATCCCATGACAATCACGCTGGCAATCATTTAAATCAGCGCGTCGGGAATGGGTAACGGGTCATTTTCTTCTTTATTATTCTCCGCAGTGAGCGTATCCCATAATTGGTGTACTAAACCCTTTAATTTTTTTTGAAATGTAATCGGTACGGTTTCATTGTTAACTTGTTCCGCACTGTTAGCCAATACGCTATTACTGCTGATAACGATCGCGAATAGACCAATGAACATTCCTTTTTTCACAAATAACCTCTGTCATTGCCAAACTATACTCGATATAAGAATGGATTCACCAAGGTGTAACCGCACAATATTACGAAAAATGCCAATAAATACGGTGGGGGTTATAACGCTGTCAAAGCTACTCGCCGCCATCACCGTGAGCGAATAGCCAATTGCCTATCCCCTTCATACTTCACGTTGCTTGGGTGTTGGCTGCCTTCCTTCACCCTCGTCACATAGTTAGCTATGCTCCCAGGGACTCATTCAGTTGCCGCCTACAGGCAACTCGAATTATCTTGGGTATTTACAGCTTGAAATATGACGGTATTAGCCGTTCAAATTAGCAGATGAATGCTTTACTGCGCGTCGTCATCCGCTTGCCAAGTTAACAGATCGCCTGGTTGACACTGTAAAATCCGACAGATTTTATCCAACGTTTCCAAGCGCACCCCCTTCACTTTGCCATTTTTCAGCAACGAGAGGTTTTGTTCAGTAATCCCTACCTGTTCTGCCAATTCTTTTGAGCGCATCTTCCTTTTGGCCAACATGACATCAAGACTTACAATTATCGCCACTCTATTCTCACACGAAAGAAAGCTGTTCTTCGTTCAGTCGCAGTGCCTCTAAAAAAACCCGGCTAAAGACCAGCACAGCGCAGCCAATGATCAGCGAACGTATCGATTCACTGTTGATGCCGTAATAAACGATCAGCATCAATTTTCCGCCAGCAGTGAGCACCATGACTTGCAGCATACTGGCAAGCGATGGGAACACGACGTCGACAATCAGTAGGATACCAATAATTTGTAGTAAAAGCATATTGTTGCGCTGCCAGACATTGCCGCGATAGAACTGATAAAACAACCCTGCACCGCACAGTAACGCGCAGTAATACGGTAAATAATAAAAAATATCCAGCGCCAAGGTCGCGGCTATCGCCCAGCGCTGCTGCGGTATCGCATAGGCCTTAAGCTCAGGATACGTCTCGCGATAACCGTCAATAATGGCTTGGTAAGCCTCATGTTTGAACCAACTTTGTAGTATCACAAACATTTCAACCGCAGTGCTCATGATCAGCATCGCCATAATCAACAAACAGAGACAACGAACATAGAGGGGTAAAAGCATCCGAGGTGCGGTGACCATGAGCAATACTATCCTTAACAAACAATAATAACTTATCGTAAAACGATAATTTATTACTGTCAATAATCATATTGCCGCTATCATTAACCAAACGTATACAAAACCGCGCCTACACCGCTTAGTTCTGTTCAGACACCAACACCGCCAACGTATCAGGTTCCAACGCTTTGAAGATATGCGCCTGATCGGCGGGATAGCAGATATAGTCACCGGGATTCAGATCCACCGCAGCATCAACCAATCCCACTCGCGCACGCCCCTGTGTGATGATGATGTGTTCAACCGCCCCCACCGAATGTGGCTGAGAAATTCTGTCGGCTCCCGGTTGCGCCGTCAGTAGATAAATATCGCGGCGCGCACCGGGAGGACAGGTCGCCAATAACGCTGCGGTATAATTAGCCATTTCAGCAACCACCGTCGGCCCCTCCCCACGCCGGATGATCTGCGTTTTATTTTGTTGCGGCTCCATCAAGCGCGCAAAAGGAATGTCTAGCGCCACGCATAGCGCCCACAGCGTTTCAAGACTCGGGTTACCGTTACCGGCCTCAAGCTGCGATAGTGTGGATTTAGCGATGCCGGCACGCCGCGCCACTTCCGCCAGCGAAAGCCCGGTACGTTGGCGTTCACGTACCAATGCGTTAGAAATAATACTGATCGGTTGGGTCATGTTTATACCGTGATATTTTTATAACGAACGATCGTTCGTCTTGTAAAACGACATTGTTATGTTCATTATAATAGAACTTATGTTCGTTATGAGAAAAAACATGGCCTTTAAATCGTTTTCCGTACTGGGCAAGGATGTCATAAAAAGCATCGCGTTGGTTTGTCTGGCTGACGGTATCGTCGGTATTTCTTATGGTTCGCTGGCGGCAGGCTATGGCTTCCCGTTATGGGTACCCTTGGCATTATCATTATTGGTGTTGGCTGGCGCTTCTGAGTTTTTGTTTATCGGCATTGTTGCCAGCGGTGGTAGCCCACTCGCCGCTGCTACCGCCGGTCTGCTGGTCAATGCACGGCACATGCCATTTGGTATGGCGGTGAAAGATTTAATTGGCCGGGGTTCGGTGCGTTTTTTAGGCTGCCATATCATGAATGATGAAAGCGTGGTATTCGGCGTCTCTCAATCTTCCTTCGCTAAACGCAAAGCCGCCTATTGGTTGTGCGGTATCGGTATTGCTTTGTGCTGGCCGCTGGGGGTGATCATTGGCAGTGTCATCGGCAACGTTATTCCTGACATGCAGGCTATCGGCCTAGATGCCGTATTTCCCACTCTCTTATTGGCACTAATCATTTCATCTTTGAAAAATCTGCGCACCTTGTTATCGGCAGCATCCGGTACGCTAATGGCGCTGATTACCGTGCCTTGGGTACCTATCGGTCTGCCGGTATTATTTTCTCTGTTAGGTTTGTTGATCAGAAAACGAGGGCAATAATGGAACACACTCTGATTATCATCGGCATCGCTGTATTAGCCATCGGCACCTATTTATTACGTCTGAGCGGCGCATTGTTGGGCCAGCGTATGACGTTTTCTGATACCACACGAACACTGCTGGCCGACGCCGCGACGACGTTGTTGTTGGCCGTCGCCGTCATAGCGGCGCTGTTTGAAGAGCAGCATTTTGCCGGTGCAGCGCGCTTGATTGGCGTTATCGTTGGTGTTTTTTTGGCCTGGCGAAAACTCCCGTTGATTGTAGTGCTGATAGCCGCTGCCGCCGTGACGGCGCTCTTACGTCTCTTAGGCGTGAGTTGACGACACCGTGTGATGCTGCCCCGCCTGTTGCAGAATCCAATATTCAAATGCTTTCATCGCTGGTGTCATGGTGCGGGATTTCAGGCTGGTAAGCCAATAACTCCCAAGATTGACCTCAATATCAAATGGGCACATCAGGCGGCCCTCTTGTAATTCACGGGTAAACATCGCGGCCGGTGCCAGCGCGACGCCGCCGGTTTGTAAAGCGCCCTCCACCATCAGGCGTGAGGAATCGAACATGGGGCCATTGATGCGCCAAGGCGTGACGCCAGCCGCACTCAGCCAGCATTCCCATTCGTCTCTTCTATAGGTTCGCATCAACAATTGCTGCTTTAACTCGGCTGGCGTTGTCAGTTGTGCCGCCACCGCTGGCGAGCACAACACCGTCAGCGGTGCCTCCAACAGTTTGACACTGCGTGTCGCCGGCCAGGCTCCATCACCAAAACTGATAGCAAAATCCATCCCCTCCGCCGCCAAATTAACCAGGTTATTATGGGTCATCACGCGCAGATCGATAAACGGATGCGCTCGGTGAAACTCACACAAACGCGGCATTAACCACCCTACGGCAAACGTGCCTACCGCAGAGACGGTCAATACTTCGTGAAAATAGCCGCCGTCAAACTGCTGTAATACCGACTCGATCCGATCAAACGACGCAGTGAGTACCGGCAATAAAGCCTGCCCTTCATCGGTAAGATCCAGCCCACGCGGCAAACGTTTGAACAGTTGAATCCCCAGCCGTTCTTCAAGCATTCGAACCTGCTGGCTGACCGCCGCCTGGGTCACGCTCAATTCACGGGCGGCACGCGTAAAATTGAGATGACGTGCAGAGGATTCAAACGCCCGCAACGCATTCAGTGGTAACCAATCACGCATAAGCTCTAGCCATAAGTTTTTCTTTATGCTCCATGAAAATATTATCGATTGTCAGAATAGATATAATAACGATAAATTGCTGCCGCAGTTTACAGGAAAGTACCATGCGTAACGTTGCCACAAGATCATGGATGAACATCTACGCACGAGCTCACCCCCTAAAATAACTTTTGGCAGCGTCCTGCAAACCGCACCGAACCCGTAAAATAAAATGAGACCCGTATGCTAACTAAACCTCTCCCGTTGCTTTCATTGTGCTTAGCCCTGCTGCCTGCTTTCGCTCACGCCAGCGATAATCCAGAGATCGACCGTATCGTGCAGCCATTGATGCAAAAACACGCCGTTCCTGGCATGACTATCGCCGTATCTGTTGACGGTGAAGCGCATTTCTATAACTACGGCGTCGCATCAAAACAAAGCCAACGGCCTATCACCGCTCAGACGCTGTTTGAGATCGGTTCATTGAGCAAAACGTTCACCGCGACGCTGGCCGCCTACGCGCAAAACGCTGGTAAAATCAATCTGACGGATAGCGCCAGCCACTATCTGCCGGAACTCCGTGGCAGTACATTCGACAAGGTCACGTTGCAGAATCTGGCTACACATACCTCTGGTCTGCCGCTGTTTGTGCCAGATGACGTCACCAATACGGCTCAGCTGATGGATTACTATAAAAGTTGGCAGCCACAGCATACGATTGGCAGCTACCGCATTTATTCCAATCTGGGTATTGGCATGCTGGGGATGATTACGGCTAAAAGCCTGAATCAGCCGTTTGCCGAGGCAATGGAACAACGTTTATTGGCAGGATTAGGGATGAAGCACAGCTTCGTTAACGTCCCCCCATCGGCAATGGCGGATTATGCCCAAGGCTACGATAAGAACGATCGGCCGGTACGCGTCACGTCCGCCCCGCTTGATGCAGAATCTTATGGTTTAAAATCCAGCAGTGGCGATTTAATTCGTTATCTGAATGCCAATATGGCACTGGGCAAAGTTGATCCCACCTGGCAGCAAGCGCTGAACGATACACATAACGGGTACTATCACGCGAGTGAATTCACGCAAAATATGATGTGGGAAAGCTACCCTTATCCGGTCACGCTGGAAAAGCTACAGGCTGGCAACGATGCGAAAGTGATTCTGAATGGCGTAAGCGCCAAGGCCATCACTCCACCACAACCGCCAGTGCAGCAGGCCTGGTATAACAAAACGGGGTCCACCAATGGTTTCTCAACCTATGCGGTATTTATCCCCTCACAAAAAATCGCAGTCGTGATGTTAGCAAATAAAAACTTCCCAAATGATGAGCGAGTGACGACGGTCTATAACATCATTCAAACGCTGCATAAATAAAGAATACCTGCGGCCACGGGGCATAACCCCTTTCAGACTGCTGACAAAGCCTATTATTAGGGAAAGCGTGGTGATGGGGTCGTAGTAGCGTAAGCCACCGGATCGCCCCTCGCTACGCTAGGTCCGGGTATCTCGCGCTATCAGGCGACTTCGTCATCAAGCTCCAAGGGGCGTAAAGCCCCTTTTTAATGGCCTTCCCATTACGGTAACTATTTTCAATCTGAATAGTTTCTTTAATAGACTCGGGCACGGGGTAAATCACTCAGGCGCGTGGTATACGCTGGCGATAGCCGTTCACGCTTCATTGACCACGGTTGCTGTGTCCCCTGCCCGGCAAACCACAGCGTGGCCTTGCCCGCGCTATTTATACGATCCAGCACCGTCATTAACTGTTCGCTGTTCTTCCTAATCTGAGGTTCATCGAACAGCCCAAGTTGGGCAACGCCCTGACTAAAGAAATCCTGCAACATGACACCGCCTTTCTGATAACGATGCCCGGGTTGCCAAATTGCGTCTAGGCAGCGTAACGCTGCAGCAATAATATCCCGAGTATCTTGAGTCGGAATACTCAGCCTTAGCGTGGCTGAATTCGCGTAATAAGGTTCGTTGACGGTAAAAGAGCTGGTTTTCACCCAGGCACTGACGTGCCGACAATGCTGATGCTCTGCACGCAATTTCTCAGCCGCGCGCGTGGCATACAGGCAAATAGCCTGATGCATCTGCTCATACTCAGTGATGCGTTCACCAAAAGAACGGCTGCAAATAATCTGCTGTTTGGTTGGCGCGAACGCTTCCAGTTCTAAGCAAGGTTCGCCACGCAATTCGCGCACCGTTCTTTCGAGCACAACGCTGACGCGTTTGCGCAGCGTTGCGGTACTGTAGTCAGCTAACTGCAACGCCGTTTCAATGCCCATGCCGTTAAGCTGTTTGGCGAGCCTTCGGCCTATTCCCCAGACCTCGGCAACGGGCACCCGTGCCATAAGCTTACGCTGGCGTACCTGATGTGAAAGATCGACGACGCCACCGGTTTTCGCCCATTTCTTGGCCGCAAAATTTGCCAGTTTGGCAAGCGTTTTGGTTTGTGCAATACCAATTCCCACCGTTAAACCCGTATCGCGTAATACTCTGGCACGAACGAAACGACCAAACTCATCGAGCGCAATACAGTTAGCCATCCCACTCAGATCCATAAAACTTTCATCGATTGAATAAATTTCAACGCGCGGCGCCATCTCTTCCAATATGGTCATCACACGTGCGGACATATCCGCATACAACTCATAATTGCTGCTAAACGCGACGCCGCCCGCACGCTCAAAACGTTGCTTAACCTTGAAATAGGGTTCGCCCATCTTGACGCCGAGTGACTTGGCCTCCTGACTTCGCGCGACCACGCACCCATCATTGTTTGACAGCACGACAATCGGCCGCCCGCGCAGATCTGGACGCCAAAGCGTTTCACAACTTGCATAGAAGCTGTTCACATCAGCAAGCGCGTACATTACTTAAGCCTCGTGATTGACGATACGACAACGCCAATAATCTCTACACCGTCTACATTGTCATGCAGCGGAATCGGTTGATATTTCGGATTCATAGGTTCCAATTGAGGCTGGGGATGTAGGCATAGGCGCTTTACGGTAAATTCGCCCGCCATGCTGGCGATAACGATATCGCCATGCGCCGCACTAAGGCTGCGATCGACCACCAGCATTGAGCCTTCCGTTATACCCGCTTCAAGCATCGAGTCGCCGGTCGCATAAAGGAAATAGGTCGCATTAGGATGACTGATGCAATACTCATTCAGATCAATGCGCGAATGAATGTAGTCACTTGCCGGGCTGGGAAACCCTGCAGGAACTTTGTCCAGATACAACGGCAGCTCACACTTGCCTGGCGCTAGTGTTGGGTAGGAAAACGTCATCATACGCCCTTAAATACTGTATTTTTATACAGTGTAAACGCACATATTGATTAGAGGGAAGTTCGGAATTTACTTAGATTGCTAGTTGATTGATCGATAAAGAAAGATAGTTTTCCCACCCTTCTCATGCCGCTATCGTCATTAAGCCTGATACACATTTTAAAACCCAATCTGATTCACCAATAAAAAAGCCGGAGTGACGTTATCCCGTCACTCCTGCAGCTTTCGACCATTGTGCGTGTGCTCACAATGGTCGAAAGCTGCTTGCCATGAGAATCCGTTTCATGAAAAACCATGCACCGTGCGGATTGTGCGACATAACATTGACGTTACCACTCTGGAGCAGGCGATTGCTATTGCACGTGGCGACTCAATGATATTTCATCAGCCCAAGATTGTTGTAACGCAGCGATCGCCGCCTCTTGGCTTTGTATCTGCGCTAACAACTGCCGGTTCTGTTGCTGAGCCTGTTCGAGTTCATAGCACTGATTATCGATAGTCATAACCATGACAAATAAAAGAGCGATAAGTGACAAACCCAGCAGCAGCGGCCAATGTTCTCTAATTAATCGCCAGCACCAAGCTAACTGGCTCATAGCAGCACCTGGCTGGCGCGTTGGAAAAGCGCTTTGCGATCTTCCAGGCCGTTGGTACCCCGATTAATCACAAAACTGCATTGCACTACGTCATCAGCATGCCGACCACAATTGTTCGCTTGCCAAAACCAGCCAGCAGATCGCATACCGTGCAGGTCTTCTTCCAGTAATTCGGGGTGTGCCACCAGATCAAGCCTCAAGACTGCACCACATGCACGGTAGTTATTCAGCCCTGTGGTTTGCATGAGGCCGCGGCCACGGTATTTCCAGCCGTCACCCGCTGCCCGGTTACCCATCCTGCCGCCGTAGACCAAATTGGCGATGGCTTGTTGTTTCGCTGACTGCTGAATAGTACGCCCCAGCGCGGTACATTGTTGATGGCTAAGCCGCTTAGCGTTGGATAACGGCCCAAAGGTTCGCATCAGCCCCTCAACGCTGTAATTGAACGATTCCATCTGCGCCGTAAAACCGTTTGACTCGTGCCCTATCTGGGCAATAAACATTGCTTGCTCAATCGGTTTATTAATACCGAACTCAGTAAATGTTGCGATTAAGTGTGGATACCAACGCACAGCTAACCCGGCGCGAATACCTGCAGCCCGTTGAAATTCGATTTGTGTCATAAGGTCTATCTCAGAAAGGGTTTGGCAAGCTGCATAACGTTCCCACGGGCAGCCCAAACGGTGACGCAGAACGCGATGTTAATCAGCGTTTCTGACCAATCAGCGGAAACATACTCGCCTGCCAAAACACGGATAGGGACTGACGCTGACGCAATGATGAGTAAATAAGCGCACCACGCTGCAAGGGGGCGGTGTGCCCCACCCGCACGGCGGAATGTCATTAGACGTAGCGCACTCAACGCGCATACCAGCGCGTTAACAATGAGTAAGATTTCACTGACCATTACCATCATTCCCTCGCATTTTTTTAAACCACTGCCCCGGATTTTCTGATTGTTTGCTGATGTACATGAACAACCGAACGGCAATTGCAGAAGCCACTACCGCTCCCAGCGGCCGTTCGGCCTGTATCACTTCTGGCGTGGCGTAGTTGATAACGTCCGTCACAAATCCGGCGCATTGCCCACCAATGAGAAACGAGGCCAGAAATGACAACAGTCGCTGCCAAATAGACAAGTCGGATGCCGATAAGACGTAAATGACCGCACCGGAAAACGACCCGATAATCACTCCCGTATCCCCACCCGCGAATAAACTCGCGATAGTAATACCGCCGAGCATGTATGTGGCTGCACTGGTGCTTGCAGCTAATGGTTCCGGCATTTATTTTCTCCTTTATTTGCCATTGCGCTCAACACACGCCGGGCACTGACATAAAAAGCTCCACCGCAATGAGCTTAAAAAACTAGGCATAGGTATTAATCACGCCATATCTATTAACGTAATGACATCAGAAATTGCCGTTACGCAATGACGTCCTGATATGAGTTACCAATAGGAACATGTTGCGGAACCGTATAATAACAAGGCCAATATTTTTCTGGTGTTTGACAAAGCGGCTCATGCAATGGCGCTGAAAGATATAACTGCCCATTCGTTGCCGAGCGCGCATGGGTTGCATCGGCCGATACACTAATTAATGCCAGCCCAGCAACCACATCACCTGGTCGCGAACAATTTAATCTTTTCACGGTGGACAACGGATGGTTCTTCATTTTGTAATATGACGACATGGTATTCCCTACTTTATTCATCCAGTCAGTAATCTGGAGAAGCAGTATCTCAATAAGTAAGGATGCGTCATATCTTCGGCTGTTGTACTGCACATAACACAACACGTTATTGGGCTTTACCAAGGTGATTATCAACGACTGATAATTACCTGCCTTGATTTTATCCAACAATACCCTCTTTTACGAGATGAAATTAGCGAATTGCCGGCACGGATCAGATATAACGGATTTCAAGACTGGCTTGAATAGTGGTTTCAAATCATTCAATTCGGTTTTATTATTGCATTTCCCCAAGGGTAGTATAATACTCTGTTACCGATGCCAATAAATTCAATGAGGAGAGCGTTGATAAAAATAATAGACTCACTCATAAGAATGAAATATTAAATCGGTCAACGCTTCATCTTTGATTTTACAAACTACTTAATTCTTGGTTCTAGCTTTATAGGTAATACAGATACAGAAACTGCAATCGTTGATGTGTACTGTACCTCTACATTATCATTTAGAACTATTTGAAAAGTTCCTAACACTTGCTTGATAAAATCAGAACACATTGCGGTTGCGAGAGCACTACCGACACATCCCCGTGGCCCTATTCCAAAAGGTAGTAAAGACCTTAAAGATTCCTTGGAAAATGGGCAGGAACCACCAGATTTAGAGGCTAAACGTTCAAGAATAAAATCATCAGGGCGCGAATAGAGCTTTTCATTACGACTAATGGCAGGTCTAAGCGGCATAAGAATTGTTTTTTTAGGGATGGTGTATCCCAAACAATCATAACTTTGATGTCGTGAAAATTTTGATGAGTATGGTAATGGAGGAGTAAAACGAAGAGTCTCCCTAACAATAGCTTCTTCTACTGAACAACCATGTAATTTATTTTTATTAGGGCTAATTATCATAGAGTAAGCATCATTCTGAACATCTGGATACTTTGCAAGATTGAGTAATGCCTGTGTTACAACAAAACTCATTGCATCCGTCCCTCCAAGTAATAATGAAACCAGTTCATTGGCGCAAGTGTGTATGCTCCAGCTTAATGATTTGCCTTTTTCATCTATATACTTCCCAGAGGCTAGCATTGCCAGAGCGTCTAATACATTAGAAGGCTTTCCTTCGCTCAAACCATTGTTAATTCTCTCTTGTATAAGATCTTTCGAAAATTGTACTAAATATTGATGATCAACTTTTGCTCTGACGGTAAATCGAGGGAATATCCATCGGACAAACTTAGGGTGAAAAGCGCGGAAACTAATAGCTTCTTCAATGCCTTCAATAGCGTCATGATAGCGGTCAAAATTCATCGCTTGGTTCCAAACCGTACCACAAAGAAAAGTTCCAAGACTATGAATACTCCAGCTAAGGACATCACGTTGTAATGAGCCATGTTCTGTCGTACCCATTTGCCATTTGTCTATCAACTTTGACAGTACGGGGCGTAACAGAGGGATACCGCGCTCAATCGCAGTACCGCCTAAGAAAGGAGTGAGAACTCTACGATGTTCACGGTGTGTTTCATTAAGGCTTATCCCCATTAAGTTCTCACCGAGGACTGATTTATCAGCACTGCGAATAGCGTCGAGTTTATTATCATGAATCTTGTGAAAAACCTGGTTCATGGAAACTATTGTTGGCGATCCCCAGGCCAGATGTAAACGGATCACCGGACCAAATTTTTCATGCATTGCCGCGATGGCTTTGTCACGAGAGGTATGGCCGTTTAGCAGGATTTGTTTTAAATTCCCTAATGCAAAATTATATGCAGGACCAGGAATGTGTTTATATTTCCTCAACTGCCGAAATCGAAAGTATACAGCCATGAAAAAAGCAAAAGTCAGCAAACTTGTCAGGACTAATATGGGTACATTAATCGTCTTAGTGCTAATGACAAAAAGAGTGGTAATGAGAGCCATAATTCCAATTAAAAACCAAACAAAATAAACAACTTGGTAGATAATAATAAAACTTCTTGAGTTAATCGATGATATTCCATGCGGCGAAGCTAGTTTCTCATAAAGCTTTCCCTTGGCACATTCAAACCATACAAAAGCGTTGACATGATGATCTTGCAAGATTTTTTTTCTCATAGGATAACGGCTTTCTTTAATGAAATAGAGTAAAATTAAAGCGTAGCATATAGTTTAAGCTATGTAGGATTATGTTATTTTATAGCATAAAGATTAGCATATCGTGTAATTCCAACTGGTTATTATTTCCATTGAAATTATAGGTAAACTCTCGCTTTCACACCTCTTATAATATGATAAATCAGTAAGTTATCTACTAACAAGGCATACGGTTTCTTACGGTGCCAACTTTAAAACCCCTTTCCGGCTAAATTGGAGGTTTATGCGTGTGGCTACCTACGCTCCTTGCTTATTATGCCTGATTACATATAAAAATAATAATTTTAACGAACACAATAAATATCAAAAGCATTTACCCAAAACGTCCTCTCCAATAAAGATTATTTATTAAATTACTATTTTCACATGACCATACAAAACAATATGTTATGAACTGGTTAAGCTTAGCATCAAATACGGAAATTTTACTGTTGTTGCTTGATGGGTGGAAGAAGCTATCCTTAATTTCATGATAGGCAATGCATGGTAGACTTGGCTTTTAACATGATTTTTTAATCCCCCCTGAAATGATGGTTCGAGGAGTTGCAATGGAGATTCGGGTAACTAATTTGGAGAGTCCAGAGGACAATCATAAAGCCCTAGCTTGGTTTACCGATTATTTATCACGCCAGCATGAGCTTATTGGCCGCAGTGGTAACGTCTGCCCTTTTGTTAAACCAGCCTTGCAGGCAAAAACGCTAGTAATGGATGTCGCTAATTATCAGGAACAACATGGATTGGAGGACCTTTGCGGTCTGATGCGACAACAGATCGATCGTTTTACCAACCTTAATTGGGCAGAAGACAAAGCATCGATTGGAACGTTGGTCACACTGATTACTAATATGCCCGAGCATCTAGGAGTATTATTGGATGAAGCTCAGCGCAGGACAAAAGAATATGCTGTGAAAAAAGGGCTGATGATAGGACAGTTTCATCCCAACTGTCCGGAATCAGCTGTACATAATCCGGTATTTCCTGTTGCGCGTTCACCAGAAATGCTTTTTGCTATTCGACCAATGGCAATACACGACATTTTGTTTCTGCATCCTCACCCTAGAATGTTCGCTGAATACCAAAAACGCTTTGCTCACCGATATGACCATTCCGATAGTTCCGTGCCGAAACATTATGCCCATCTGTATAATCTTGCCCAACAGCGCGGAAGTGGGCGCGGGGAATATATTGATTATCAAAGCATTGATGTATTGCTTTCTTTGCAACATCCTCATACAGACCATCCATCAGAGATGGTTTTCTACCTTACAGGCCAAGTCAAGGAGTTGATTTTTAAATTATTGTACGAACAAATCCGTACCGTTCGTCTTTCGCTTGTAACAGATAACATTAGCAATGCCATATGGGAGCTACGGCGTATCACTGCGAGTTTGAACGTTCTTTCCAAAATGTGGGATATTTTGGATACCCTTGCTCCGACAGAGTTCAACGCTTTTCGCGAGCAGCTTAAAGGAGCCTCTGGCATTGATTCCTATATGTTCCGTATGGTTGAGTTTTCCCTAGGCCATAAGTCAGCCAAGTTGGCTGCACGTTATGTTGATATTCCCGGTGTGGCCGAAGAGGTCTATCGTACACTGAATGACACTAGTGTTTATGATGAAGCGCTAGCGTTGCTGTGTCGAAAAGGCTTGCTCTCCCCCGAGGCACTCCCCCACACAACAGCCGCTAACGCTGATGTGATTACAGCAGCATGGGCTGACATCTATCGTACAAAGGGCCCTGCCGATGAGCTTTTTCTATTGGCAGAAGCCTTGATTGATGTTGCGGAAATGTTCGCACGATGGCGCGCATTACATCAATTAAGCGTTGAACGAATGATCGGCTCTAAAGCGGGAACCGGGGGTACCGATGGTATCGCTTGGCTACGTCGTTCTGCCGAGCACCGTTTTTTTCCTGAGTTATGGGCTGCAAGAACTCTGCTTTCTGCTGGCCCAGCACCTTTCTAATCCGTTATCACAATCTTTAACATATTCCTATTCTGGAGAGGCTTATGCCGTTCAACGATCCTATAGCTCAACTTATTACAAAACGTTATCAGGAATCTGCTCCGCGCTCTTCGTCGGCTTTTGATACAGCTGCAGAATTCCTGCCTGGCGGCGATACCAGAACGATGACGACCTATACACCTTTCCCTATTTATTTCGAACAAGGGGCCGGGACACGTTTAAAAGATATTGACGGTATTTGGCGTGAGGATTTTCTAACTAACTATGGTGCTCTGATACACGGGCATGATCATCCGGCATTGGTAGAGGCGGTACAACGTCAGGTTGCGCTGGGAACAGCACCTGGTGGCCCCAGCCCATTACAGTATCAGCATGCCGAACTATTAAAGGGACTAATGCCGTCAATGGAGCGGGTACGCTATTGCAACTCCGGTACGGAGGCGACCATGTGGGCAATTCGCGCGGCTCGCGCCTATACCGGTCGAGAGATTTTGATAAAGATTGATGGCGGCTATCACGGTACACATGATTGGGCACACGTTAATGCATTTATTACCACTGGTAATACCCGTCAGCAGATCATTTCAGAACTCCCCGCAGCACATCTTGCCCATGGTGTTCCAGAAGGTGTTTTAGCATCGGTAGTTGCCATACCGTATAACGACAGCGCTGTGGCAACGCGCGTCATGCAAGCACTGCATGGCCGGGTTGCAGCTGTAATTGTGGAGCCCGTTCTCGGTGTTGGAGGGGGGGTACCAGCTGATCGAGATTACCTCGACACCTTACGTCAACTCTGCTCAGAACACCAAGCTGTGCTTATTTTTGATGAGTGCGCCAGTTTTCGTATTGGCCCTTGGCAGGTAAAACACCAAATTAAACCAGATTTAAGCACTTCCAGTAAGATCATAGGTGGTGGTTTACCAATCGGTGTTTTTGGTGGGCAGGCCGATATTATGTCGATATTTGATCCCTCCACTCCCGATCCTGTTTATCACGCCAGCGCTTTCGGAGGGAACAGTCTCTCTCTGGCGGCTGGCATCGCGGCAATGCAGAATCTGGACACAGATGGGTTCGCTTATCTTGATATGCTGGGGGAGCGGTTGCGAACTGGCCTCAATGCAGCCGCCGCTTCGGTTGGTGTAATTGGGCACACAAGTGGCGAAGGAGGAATGACGTATTTTCACTTTTCCGCCATCCCACCACGCAATGCTGTCGACACTGGCAGAATTCGTGCGGGCAAAGAAGAACTGCGTGCTCTGGTTCATTTGCAATTGCTGAATGAAGGCTTCGTCACCGCCCGCCATGGCCTGTTATGCCAACATCTCTCAACAACACCTGAGGCCGTTGACCATTTTATCCAAGCGTATGGCAATACTCTCGATATGCTGCATCCGTATAT
Source organism: Serratia sp. NPDC078593 (assembly GCF_050268245.1). NCBI lineage: Bacteria > Pseudomonadati > Pseudomonadota > Gammaproteobacteria > Enterobacterales > Yersiniaceae > Serratia > Serratia sp. NPDC078593. The sequence goes on from NZ_JBNNGK010000018.1 coordinate 77,551, forward strand.
AACAAGGCTGCACCCTGAGCTATTGAGAGACAAGGGGATTCTGGCATGAGTTCGGAGGTTGCTTCATGGTCATTGCTGGCGGCAATAAAGGCATTGAAAGAAGGACGCTTAAGCGCCAAGGAATATCAGTGCGAGCTGACCGCTCATGAGCGGCAGCACGGTGATTTTAGTTGTTATATCACTCGCACGGAGGAACAGCACACCAAATCAACAGGCCTGTTGTCTGATATTCCTATAGCTGTAAAGGATAACATTGATGTCGCAGGCGTACCTACTACGGCGGCAACGCCCAAATTACGTGATCATGTGCCAATACGGAGTGCTGATGTCTGGCAGCGCCTTAGCGAGGCGGGAGCATGTTTATCTGTAGTGGTCAACAAAAACTAGCCACGGTTTTAGAGTTTTTCCAGAACAATCTTTCTGATTCATTCGGCGTCAAACCACCATTATATTGATGGGG